>JBFIDI010000104.1:0-13669 GCA_041581405.1 Burkholderiaceae bacterium | reverse complement strand
GCCGGGCGACGGAGCCGGGTGCGACGGCGTCGATGCCGCGACCGCGGTGGCGGGCTGCGCCGGGCCGGGCAGCAGTTCGGCGCCGTCGACGGCGATCGCATACACCTGCACCGGGCGCGCGATGTTCTTGAGCTGCTGCGCGCCGAGATCGACATAGTCCGCGTCGACGCGGCCATGCACCAGGCCGTGCAGCGCGTCCGACACGGTGATGCCGCCCGCCGGCGCCAGCGTCTGCAGCCGTGCGGCCACGTTCACGCCATCGCCGTACACGGTGCCGTCGGCCTTCTCGACCACCTCGCCAAGATGCAGCCCGATGCGAAACAGCATGCGCGCGTCCGGCGCGCCGGCCAGCGCCGTGGCATTGATGCCCTGTTGGATCGCCAGCGCGGCGGCCACGGCGCCGGTGGCGGTCTCGAACACCGCCAGCACCGAGTCGCCCGCCATGTCGATGACGCGCCCGTGGTGGCTGCCGATCTGTTCCCGGAACACGCCGCGCGCGGCGTCGAGCGCCGCGACGGTGGCCTGTTCGTCCCGTGCCATCAGGCGTGAGTACCCGACCGCATCGCCGGCGAGTATGGCCGCCAGCCGACGTTTCAGGTCACCTGTGCGCACCATGGCCTGGTCCTCGAGACATGGCTGCATCATAGGCTGCGTCGACCTGCCGCGAGGAATCGTCGGTGGCGCCGGACGCGCGCCGCAGGGGTCGGGTCGCGTCGTCCGTGCGCGGCTACGCGGACGGTACAGGCTCGATGGGCGACGCGCGGCCGTTCCGCCCCGTGTTCGGGCCCGGCGCGCCGGTCACGGCCAGGTGCCGAACCCCGGCAGGCGCAGCCGCGCGTCGTTGACGTCGACGCCGAAGCCCAGCCCGAGCAGGTTGAACTCCAGCCCTTCCTCGCGCGCCACCGTCACGCCGGCCACGCCGGCCAGCGAGACCTGCCAGCCGCTGCCGCTCGGGGCCTTGGCGACGAAGGTGGTGGGGCCCAGGTAGTCCTTGCCGATCGCGGTCGGTGGCAGGTCCAGGCCCAGCTCGGGCACCTGCCGCGCCACGTAGGCCACGAAGGTGTTGCTGTTCGGGCCGGGCCACAGCCGGTATTGATGGCCCCAGGGGTATTGCGCCACGGCCGCCTCGATGCGATCGATCAGTTCCTGCGCCTGTGCGCCGCGGTGTTCGACCAGCAGCTGGGGCTGGGCGCCGAACCAGTAGGCGTCCGGAGTGCGGGTGGTCGTGGCGACGACGGCGTCGCCGCCGCGGTAGGCGCGCCAGCCGATCTTCTGGTAGGTGGTGTAGCTGTCGGCATCGGCGCGCTTGACCGCGATCCACGGGTGGATGCCGAAGGCGCCGCGCCAGCGCACGGTGCGTGCGCCATAGACCTGCACCACGGCCTCGCGTTCCACGGCCGGATCCGGTGCCTGGCCGGAGCTGTCGCGCCGGCTCTGGTGCCAGGGCGTGCGGAGGTCGACCTCGCCGAACGCCATCACGCCGAACGGCCCCATCAGCAACACGGCCACCAGGCCCGCCAGTGCGACGGGCCAGCGGATCCAGCGCAGGCGGGCCGGTGCACTCACCGCGATGCCCTCGGCGGTGTCGTGCGCCGCGGCAACGGTCCCGCGGCGCAGGGATGGCCCTGCGGTTGTGATGGTGGCGCGCAGCGCATCGGCTGGTGACGGATGGTGGCAGGCATGGTGCTTCGATTCTGTCACCGGTGCCGTGTTCCCGATGGCCGGGCGTCAATAATCCGAGTGCGGCGGCGGGACGGGCCGTGGACGGGTCCCGGGGACGAGCACAGGAGGAGGTAGGCGGATGGACATGAAGACGATCGGCATCGTTGCACACAGCGCCGAAGGTGGCGCCATGTGCTTCCTCACCGCCTGTCGCGCCGGCCAGGAGCTGTTGGGCGCGCACCTGCATCCCGAGATCGTCGTCAGCGCGGTGCCGCTGGCCTGGAGCATGCCGGGCTGGGAGGCGGGTGACCACGACGCGGTGGCGCGGCAGCTGCGCCGCGGTGTCGAGCAGGTCGCGCGCGCCGGCGCCGACTTCTACATCTGCCCGGACAACACCGCGCACATCGTGCTCGAGTCGATCGCGCCGACCTTGCCGATCCCGGGGCTGCACATCGCCGATGGCGTGTGCGCGGCGATGCGTGATGGCGGCTGGACGACGGCGGCGCTGCTGGGCACGCGCTGGACCATGACCGGGCCGGTCTATCCGGCGGCGCTGCGCCGCCATGGCCTGGAGTTGCGCATCCCCGGGCCCGAATGCCGCGAGCAGATCACCCGCGCCATCCTGGACGAGTTGTGCCTGGGCCGGTTCGAGCCGGCGACGACCGAGTTGTTCCAGCGCAGCATCGCCGAGCTGGCGCAGGAGGGCGCCGACTGCGCTATCCTGGGCTGCACCGAGATCCCGCTCATCATCTCGAACGCCAATGCGGCGCTGCCGGTGCTCGACACCACGCGCCTGCTGGCCCGGCGCGCGGTGGAGCATGCCATCGGACGTGACGCGCTGGCGGCGACGGACGGCTGGCTGCGCTGACGACGCCGGGCGGCGCAGCGCACGCGCCGAATCGCGATCCGTCGGGCGGCGCGGGCCAGAGGGCTGGCTGCGGCGGCCCAACGGTCGTGCCGGGATGCGCCAGTGTCTGCTGCGGTGCAGTCGTCCTGATGGTGGCGGGTGACGGACCTCGCTCGGGGTTCCGGATCATCGTTTCGAATATGAAACGATCTCTCGGTGGACAATCTGTCTCCATCGGTATGTCTCCCAGGGAAGGTTTGTCGTCGTGATGTCGCAGCCCGCGCGCAAGCCGCTGGTGGACCCGCAGGTTCTGTCCGGCAAGACCGTTGTCCTGTTGCGGCGACTGGCCCTGTTGATGGGAATCGGGTCCTTGGTCATTGGTGCCGTGATCCTGTACGGTCAGCCGTTCACGCCGCGCAACCTCGGATTCCTGAGCGCGACGGCGGTCGCGTTGCTGAGCTATCGCGAGCTGGCCGCTGGCCGTGTCAACCGCGGCCTGGTGGTGATGTTCTGGGGCTTTCTCGCCGGCTGCCTGATCACCGCGACGCTGGCCGCGGGACTGCGCACGCCGGTGCTGATTGCGCTGCCGTTCCTGCAGATGACCATCGCCTGGGTGCAGGGGCGTCGTGCCGTGGTGACGATGACCGCGTTGATCCTGGCCTACCTCGTCGGCATGGTGGCGGCGGAGCAACTGGGCTGGTTGCCGGAGCCGGTCCCGCGCAGCAGCCTGGCATTCCTGGCCATCTACGGTTTCACGTGTCTGGCCGCAGGCGTGATGTCGCTGTCCATGGCCGACAGCTTCCGGCGCCAGCTGGCGTCGGCCAACGCACTCATGGACGCGATGGCACTCAAGGAGTCCGAACGCGCGCGTTCGGAAGCCGCGCTGCAGGAGAGCGAACGGCGGTTTCGCAACATGATCGAATGGGCGCCCGAGCCGATCATGGTGCACCGCGGGGACAAGCTGCTGTATGTCAACTCGGCCGCGGTCTCCGCATTGGGCGCACGAACGGCGCCGGAACTGCTGGCCCGGTCCGTTTCCCAGTTGGTGCACCCGGACCACCTGTCGCGTGCCGCGGCCCATCTGCGGTTGTCGCTGGAGGTGGGCGTCAGTTCGCCGATGCACGAGATCAGGTGCGTCCGTCTCGACGGACGCCTGATCGATGTTCAGGTGCACAGCATCGGGCTCCTGTACGACGGAGAACCCGCGGTTCAGACGCTTTTTCAGGATATCTCCGAACGCAAGGCCGCCGCGGCGCAGATCGAGCAACTGGCGTTCTTCGACCCGCTGACCGGGCTTCCGAATCGACGCCTGATGCGCGATCGCCTGGAGCAGGCGCTCACGGGTGGCGCGCGCCGCCAGCGGTGGGGGGCCTTGTTGTTGTTCGACCTGGACAACTTCAAGACGCTCAACGACACGATGGGCCATTCCGTGGGTGACGAACTGCTGCAGGAGGTGGCGCGCCGGCTGCGCTCGGATATTCGCCAGGGCGATACCGTGGCGCGGCTCGGCGGCGACGAGTTCGTCGTCATCCTGTGCGATGTCGGCGGTGCGCGGGATGCGCAGCAGCATGTGGAGGGCACCACGCGCAAGATGCTGCGTCAATTGCAGGCGCCGTTCGGCCTTGCGACGGATCCGTACGATGCGGCCGGAGGCAAGCGCAACTACCAGTGCGCGGCGAGTGTCGGCATCGCCCTGTTTTGCGGCAGCGCGGTGGGCGCCGATGAACTGATGAAACGGGCCGACACGGCGATGTACCAGGCCAAGGCAGCTGGCCGCGCAACGCTGCGGTTCTTCGATCCGACGATGCAGGCCGTCGTCAACCAGCGCGCCGCGCTGGAGCACGACCTGCGCCGCGCCCTCGCCGAGCGGCAGTTCGAGCTGTATTGCCAGCCGCAGCTGTCCCACGCGGGCCGGGTGACCGGCGGCGAGGTCCTGCTGCGTTGGCGGCATCCCGCCAACGGCATGGTTGCGCCGGCGCAATTCATCCCGCTGGCCGAGGAGTCCGGAATCATCCTGCGACTGGGACACTGGGTGCTCGAGACGGCCTGCACCCGCCTGGCGCAGTGGGCGTCGCGACCCGAACTGGCCCATCTGACGATTGCCGTCAACGTCAGCGCGCGCCAGTTCAGCCAGAGTGACTTCGTCGACCAGGTGTTGGCGGTGCTGGCCAGCACGGGTGCGGACCCCGGCCGGCTGAAGCTGGAGCTGACCGAAAGCGTATTGGTGCAGGACATGCAGGGCGTGGTGCGCAAGATGCAGCTGCTCAAGTCCAGCGGCGTGGGTTGCGCGCTCGATGACTTCGGCACCGGTTATTCGTCGTTGTCCTACCTCACGCGCATGCCGATCGACCAGCTCAAGATCGACCGGACCTTTGTCGGCGAGGTGCTGACCGACCCGAGCGCCGCGGCCATCGTCAAGACCATCATGGCTCTGGGGCAGAACCTGGGACTCGATGTGATTGCCGAGGGTGTCGAAACCCGGGAGCAGAAGCAGTTTCTTGCCGATGCAGGCTGCCGTTCCTACCAGGGCTACTACTTCAGCCGCCCGCTGCCGCTGGCCGAATTCGAGCAGTTCGTGCTTGGGTGACCGACGGTCGGTGACCCGCGCCGGCACATGCCTGCACAGGCGTGCCGTCGGCGCAGCTGTTCCAGCGGCGATGCGCACGCGCACGGACATTGCGGCCGGCCATGGTGTCGGTCGGCAGATGCCCGAAGAAGCGCGCCAGCGCGGCCCGTGCGGATGGCTCGGCCATCCGGCGGCGGCTTCGGGTCAGCGTCGCCGCACCCTCCAGGCTATCGGCAACAAACCGGCCAGCAGCAGCGCGAACATGCCCGGCTCGGGCACGGCGCTGGCGATGCCGACGTTGAAGCCGTACCAGCTTTCGGAATCCGGGTTGGTCCAGGACAAGGCGGTGTAGGTGCCGGCAAAACGCACCGTGCCATTGCCTTCGTTGCCGCTGACGACGGCGTTGTTGACCACCAGGCTCGAGCCGCCGTATTCGCTGTTCGAGCCGCCCGAGACCAGCGCGGGTGTCAGGTTGATGAAGTGGAACGAAGCCGCGAGGCTGAGCGAGCCCAGGCTCCATATGGCGAGCACCGGGTCGACGACCGGCGACGAGAACGTGATCGTGTTGACGGTCGCCGTGCCCCCGGTGATGCGCATGATGCCGTTGCCGGCGAGCGGGCCGTTGTCGACCACCGACCCGTCGGCGAAGGTGGCGGCGGGTGTCCACGACGGATAGTTGGCGACGATGGTGTGCGCGTCGGCCGAATCGTAGCCGACCGCGATGGCCATGTTGCCGGAGGTCAAGGCACCGGTGGAAGGTGATGTCCAGGTGTTCCAGTCGACCGATGCGGCGGAGGCGGCAGGGGTTGCACACAGCAACACCAACAGGATGGGAAGGATGTGTCTGTTCATGGTGCGATGCCCGGTGCGGGGAAAGGGAAGGGCCACGAAGAACCATCATAGACCCGGGCGCGCGGTCGATCAAGATGCCCTGCGTCACGCGGCCCGCATAATGCCGCGTGTCCACGATTCCCGCCTCCTTGCTTCCCGCCGCGCTTGCAGCCCTGGTCAACGCCACCGTCTGGGGTCTTGCGTGGATCCCGCTCAAATGGCTCGAGGCCCATGGCGTCGACACCTTGTGGACCACGCTGTGCGTGTTCACCGCCTGTACGCTGACCGTGCTGGCGGCGCGCCCCGGCGTGCTGGCGCGCAGCCGCGCGATGCCGCAGCTGGCGTGGCTGATGCTGGCCTCCGGATTGACCAATGTCTGCTTCAACATCGCGCTGGCCACCGGCGACGTGGTGCGCACGGTGCTGCTGTTCTACCTGATGCCGATGTGGGTCGTGTTGCTGGCGCGCTGGTTGCTGCACGAGGCCATCACGCCGCAGGCCATCGCGCGGGTCGTGCTCGCCTTGGCCGGGGCCGTGCTGGTGCTCGGTGACGGGCAACTGGTCCTGCCCGTTCCCGCGTCGGCGGCCGACTGGCTGGCGCTGGTCGCCGGCCTGTGTTTCGGCCTGAACAACGTGTTGCTGCGCCGTTTCGCCGCGTTGCCGGACGACGCGCGCGCGCTGGCGATGTTCTCCGGCGCGGTGGTCTGCGCGCCGCTGGGCATGGCGCTGCTGATGCTGGCGGGGCAGGGTGCACCGGCGCTGCAGTTGCACGGCATGGCCTGGGTCGTGCTGGCGCTGTTCGCCGCGGCGGTGCTGGCGGGCAACCTGGCGCTGCAATACGGGGCCACGCGGCTGCGCGCGAACGTGTTGTCGGTGCTGATGTTGTCCGAGATCCTGGTTGCCAGCGCATCGTCGTGGTGGGCGGGCAGCGCCGCGCTGCATGCGAGCACCGTGCTCGGCGGGCTGCTGATCGTCAGTGCCAGCCTGCTGGCGATCGGCGCGCGTACGCCGGCGGCGCAGGCCGTGCACTGATACGGCACCGCGCGGCCGGGCGCCGGCAGCCGGGCCGCTCAGGCTGCCGGCGCTGGCAGGATCTGCAGGCGGCGCAGCTGCGAGACCCAGATCACCGCGGCCTGGAGCACGAAGCCGGCCAGTGCCAGTACCAGGCAGGCGGTCTCGCCCCAGCGTGCGCCGACCAGTCCGCCCAGTGCCGCGCCCAGCGGCCGCACGCCCCAGCCGCCGGTCAGGAAGATCGCCGAGACGCGTGCCAGCATCGCGTCCGGCGTGACCGTCTGGCGCAAGGTGGTCGAGGTGATGGTCCAGATGATCGGGCCGGCGCCGAACAGGAAAAACGCGCAGCCGGCCAGCAGGCCCGAGGGAAGCACCAGCGTGAGCACCATGAGGGACTGGGCCAGCACGGATACGAACGGCCCGAGCGCGATCGCATGGCCGAACGCCACCGCGCCCAGGATGCGCCGGGCCACCAGCGCGCCGACGACCATGCCGGCGCCGTAGGCCGCGAGCGTGAATCCGACGCCGCTGGCGTCCAGCCCGAGCAGGCGCATCGCATACGGCACGTAGGCGGCCTGCAGCACGAACCACGAGATGTTCCACACCACGCTGGTCGTGAAGATCGGGCGCAACAGCGGATGGCTCCATACCAGCGCGGCGCCGTCGCGCAACTCCAGCATCACGTGGCGTTTGGCGGCGCGTGGACGCGCCGGTTCGCGCAGGCGCAGCAGCACCACCCGTGCCGCGCCCGACACGGCCGCGGCCAGCACGAAGGCGGCCGAGGCGCCGGCCCATGCCACCAGCGCACCGGCCAGCGCCGGTCCGCCGGCGAAGGCCACGCTGCGCGCCAGTTCCAGCCGCCCGTTGGCCTGCGCCAGCTGGTCGCGCGGCACCAGCGCCGGCGTCAGTGCCGGCGCCGTCACGCTGAAGCCGACGGTGCCGATGGCGCCCAGGCAGCCGAGCACGGCCAGCAGCGCGATCGAGACCTCGCCCGCGAGCACCACGGCCAGCAGGCCGAGAAAGGCCAGCAGGCGCAGCGTCTCGGACCACCACATCATGCGCAGCCGCGACGTGCGATCCGCCCACAGGCCGAGCGGGATCGACAGCAGCAGGAACGGCAGCGTCTGCGCGGTGGCCAGCACGCCGACCTCGCCCGGCCCGGCGTCCAGCGCCAGCACGGCGACGATGGGCGTGGCGGCCAGGCTGAGTTGTTCGGCCGACTGCGCGGCCAGGTTCGACCAGGCCAGGCCGGTGAAGGAAGGCGGCAATTTGGAGGACATGGTGGGTGCGGGGCGCCCGGGCAGGCTGTGGGGATGGCCGATCATGCCTGGTCCGCAAGTCGTCGCTGGCCGTTTTCGGACTTGTGTCCGGCTTGACGCCGGCGACAGGGTCCGCAACACTGGCCTGGCCGACAACATCGACAACAGGTGCAGGAACCATGGCCGATCCCTACCAGCTGCAACGTTTCGTCGACGCCCAGGCGCCGGTCTACCCGCAGGTCTGCGCAGAGTTGCGTGCCGGCGCCAAGTCCAGCCACTGGATGTGGTTCGTGTTTCCGCAGTTGCGCGAACTGGGCCGCAGCCCGAACGCACGTTTCTACGGCATCGGTTCGCTGGGCGAGGCGCGGGCGTATGCGCAGCATCCGGTGCTCGGGCCCCGACTGCGCACCTGCGTGGAGCTTCTGCTGGTCCACCGTGGCCGCTCGGCATCGCAGATGCTGGGTTCGCCGGACGATCTCAAGCTGCGTTCCTCGTTGACGCTGTTCGCGCGCGCGGCGCCGCACGAGGCGGTGTTCGGGCGTGCGCTGGCACAGTTCTACGACGGTGCCGGCGATCCGCTGACGCTGGACCTGCTGGACTGACGGCGGGCCCGCGGCGGGCGCGAGTCAGGCGGCCCTGGCGTCGTCGGCCGGTTCGGCACCGGCAACGACCCGGTTGCGTCCCTGCTGCTTGGCGCGGTACAGGTTCCGGTCCGCCGCGTCGAGCAGCTGCTGCGCATCGGGTGTGTTCGGGGTCAGTTCGGCGACGCCGGCGCTGCAGGTGATCCGCAGCGCGCCGGGCGTGCCGGGCGCGTCGAGTCGCAGCGCCTCGACGGCCTGGCGCAGGCGCTGGGCGACGAGTGTTGCGCCGGCCAGGTCGGTGTGTGGCGACACGACGACGAATTCCTCGCCGCCGTAGCGGGCCAGCAGGTCGGTCTTGCGCAAGGCCTCGCCCAGCGCGGATGCGAAGGACTTGAGCACCGCATCGCCCACCGGATGTCCATGATTGTCGTTGACCCGCTTGAAGTGGTCGATGTCCAGGAAGATCACCGCCAGCGGAAATCCGTAGCGGCGCGCGAGCCCCAGCTCGTCACCCAGCTGGCTGTCCAGGTAGCGCCGGTTGTGCACGCCGGTCAGCGCGTCGGTGAGGCTTTCGCGCTCGAGCCGGCTCACGCGCAACATGTCCACCGCCGTCTGCAACGACAGGCGCGCCGTCAGCCAGACGAAGCCAGCGCCGCCGAGGAACACCGCCGGCACGATCAGGTCGAGCAGCGTCTGGTGGCGATTCCAGAATGCGGCCATGTAGCCGACATAGCCCAGCAGGAACAGCCCGATCAGCGCGGCCATCACCATCCAGCGACGGCGCAGCTCGGGTGTTGCCAGCAGCGCCATCAGGGCCCGCACCGGCGCGACCGAGCCCAGCATCACCAGCGCACCGGCGCCGACCATCAGGTTGGCGATCAAGTCGATCGTATCCATGGCGGCAGTCTAGCCGTTGCCACCCGGGCTCCCGCGCACGGCGGCCGCAATGGCCGGCGGGCAATCAGGCAATTTTTTGCCGATCGACGCCGCACCTGTTGGTCACTGGACGTTTCGCCAGTACACTGTGCGGCACATGCCGACAGAGCATCGGCGGCGTCACAGTACGCATCAGGGGGTCAGGAGGTGGTCGATCGGCACATGGCCGGCAACCGCATAGCCATCGATCGGCACAGCCGACGTTTCAACTGCCATGACGCGTTCGATACCCAGGCGGATGTTCTGCCTGGCGTTGTTGTCAAGTGGGTTTGCCGCCAGGCGTGCATGGGCGCAGGCACAGCCTCCACTGGAATTGGGGCTGCTGCCCCATCTCGGCGCGCGGACGCTCATGGTCCAGTACCGACCGATGCGCGAATACCTCGAACACAGCCTGGGCCGCAGCGTGCAGCTGTCGACCGCTCCGCACTGGAGCGCCTTCCACCAACGCGCCCTGTCCTACGAATACGACCTGATGCTCACCGCCATCCATCTGGCCCGGCTGGCGCAGCTCGATCGCGACTACCAGCCGCTGGTGCAGATGATGCCCGACATCGAATGCCTGCTCGTGTGTGCCGCCGCACGGCCGCTGGGTTCGGTGGCCGAGCTGCGCGGACGCACGCTGGTGCTGTCGAATCCGCAGTCGCTGGTTGCCGTGCGGGGCCTGCACTGGCTGGCCGAGCAGGGACTCGAACAGGACCGCGACTTCCGCCTGGCACGCATGCGCACCGACGACAGCGCCGCGACCGCCCTGGTGCGCGGCGACGCGATTGCCGCGCTGGTCAGCAGCGGCGAATTCCTTGCCACGCCCGAGCCGCTGCGCATGCAGCTGCAGGTGGTGAGCCGTTTTGCCCGGGTGCCGGGCTTCGTCGTCATGGCCAGTCCCCGGCTGGAGGCGCAGACGGCGCAGGCGGTTCGCACGGCCTTGCTGGCCTTCGACGGGCGCTCGGCGCACGGCCAGGCCTTCTTCCGGCAGGCCGGGCTGCAGGGCATGCGCGCGTTGCCCGACGGCCAGATGGAAGCCATGGATCCGCTGGTCGCAAGCACACGTGCCCTGTTGCGGGAGGCGCCTTGATGAAGCGCCTCGGCACACGCGGCTGGTCGTTGCGCCGCAAGCTCATCGTGGCGTGTGTGCTGGTGGAATTGTTTGCGATGGTGCTGGTGCTGATCGGCGGCACCCGGCTGATGCAGCGCACGCTCGAGGAGCAGGCCGCGCTGCAGGCGCAGCAACTGATGGGCCTGCTCGACCAGGCGCTGGTCCAGCCCATCGTCGAACGCGATTTCGTGGCGGTGCAGCAGGTGCTCGACCAGGTTCGCAACGCGCAGGTCGTGCCCTACCTGGTCGTGTTCGACCATCGCGGGGATGTCGTGGCCCGTGCCGGCTGGGACGAGGACCAGCCGCTGCCGCCGCGCGATACCGGCCCCGTCGACCTGGACCGTGCCGACCCGACCCTGCACCGGGTGATGCCGGTGACGTTGGCGGGGCAGGAGCTGGCACGGGTGGAACTGGGCCTGTCCACGGTGCATCTGCGCCACGCGCGCGACGAGTTCCGTGCCACCGGCATGTACATCGCCGCGGTGGCCCTGGCCGCGTCGGTCGGGCTGCTGGCGGCGATCGCGTATGCGCTGACGCGCAACCTCGCCGTGGTGGCGGCCGCCAGCCGGGAGGTCGCCGCGGGCCGGTACAACGTGCAGGTGCCGGTTCAGACCCGCGACGAGGTCGGCCGCCTGGCGGCGAGTTTCAACAGCATGGCGGCCACCATCCGGCATCGCATGGTGGCGCTGCGCAAGAGCCAGCGCCAGCAGAAGCTGCACCTGGCCAGCATCCACGATGAGCGCGCGCGGCTGACGACGCTGCTCGGTGCGCTGCGCAGCGGCATCCTGTTCGTCGATGCGCATCAACGCGTGTTGTACGCCAATGCGATGTTCAGCCAGATCTGGTCGCTGGGTCCGGTGGCGACCGGCACCGACGTGGCGCAGATCCTGCCGGCCCTGCGCCAGCAGGTGGGCACCGGCAGCACGGTGCTGGTCGACCGGCTGCTGGCGCCGCCGGACGAACCGCCGGCGGGCGACGGCGAGTTCGCACTGGCCGATGGCGAGATCACGCTGGCCGACGGTCGTCTGGTTTCGCAGCGCATGCACCACGTCAGCGACGGCGCGCACGGCGGCGGGGGCTGCATCTGGTTGCACCAGGACATCACGCTCGATCGGCAGACCCAGCAGCGCGCGCGGCTGGCCCTGGTCGATCCGCTGACCGAGCTGCTCAACCGCCGCGGCCTGTTCGAGTCGCTGCACGTGGTGCTCGGACGGGCGCAGGAGACCGGCTCCAGCGTGGCGCTGGTCTTCATCGACCTGGACGACTTCAAGCATGCCAACGACCAGGTCGGGCACTGGGGCGGCGACCAGATCCTGGTCATGGTCGCACGCACGCTGTCCAGCCTGTTGTTGCCCGACCAGCAGGTGGCACGCATGGGCAGCGACGAGTTCGCCGTCATCGCGCCGTGCAGCGACGCCGAGCCGATTGCGGCGCTGGCCGCGCGCATGGTGCAGTCGATATCGGCGCTGCGCTTCGATCCGGACGAGCACCGGATCCGGATCGGCTGCAGCATCGGCGTGGCGCTGTATCCGGCCGACGCCGGCAGCGCCGACCAGCTCGTCGCCTGCGCGGACCGGGCGATGCACCAGGCCAAACTCGGTGGCAAGAACGGGTATTGCCTGTACCAGGACGACTCCGCGCATTCGCAGGCGGAGTTCGAGCGGGTGAGCTGGAACGGGCGCATCTATGGCGCGCTGCGCGACCATCGGCTGCAACTGCATTTCCAGCCGGTGCACCGGGTCTCGGACCTGGGCATCGTCTATTACGAGGCGCTGGTGCGCATGGTCGACGAGGATGACGCGACACAGCTGATCGGCCCCACGGCCTTCGTGCCGTATGCCGAGCGCAGCGGCAAGATCCGGGAGATCGATCGCTGGGTGTTCCAGGCCTGCATCGACAAGCTGGTGCAAAGCCCGCCGGCCGTGTGTATCGCGGCCAACCTGTCGGCGCGTTCGCTGGAGGACCCCGGATTCGTCGAATTCCTGCGCGCGGCGCTGCAGCGCAGCGACGTCGACCCGCGTCGCCTGCACATCGAGCTGACCGAGACCGCGGCCATGGGCGACCTGATCGCAGCGCGGCCCATGATCGCGGCGCTGCGCAGCGTCGGATGCGCGGTGCACCTGGACGACTTCGGCAGCGGCTTCAGCTCCTTCGTGCACCTCAAGCTGCTCGAGGTCGACGGCATCAAGATCGACGGCAGCTTCATCCGCGATCTCACGTCCGACCCGAGCAACCAGCTGGTCGTGGCCTCGCTGGTCAAGATCGCGCGCAGCCTGAACAAGACCACGGTGGCCGAATGCGTCGAGGATGCCGAGACGCTGGAAGCCTTGCGCGAACTCGGCGTCGACCATGTCCAGGGTTTCCACCTCGGCCGCCCGGCGACCATGCTGGCCGAACGCCCGTCGCGCGAACGACTCTCGGTGGTGACGCCGCTGCGCCGCGGCGCCGACGGCGCGCGCAGCTGATGCGCGCGCGGCGGTTGCCGCCCGGCGTCCGCTGACGACGGCCCGGGCCCTCGGGCGCGCAGGGCCTAGGTGTGCTGACGCGACGGGTCGATCGAGGCCAGCGCGCCGGCCAGGTCGGGATACAGGTCCTGGGACGGGATCATGGCCAGCCAGCCGCTGCGTTGCGCGATCTCGCGGGGCTGGTGCGCCAGGCCGCAGACCACCAGCCGAACCTGGCTGTCGGCGCAGCGGCGCGACAGGTCGAGCAAGGCGTCGATACCGGTGGAGTCGACATAGATCAGGTTCTTGAGATCGAGCACCAGCGCCTGCCGCGGCAACTGCAGCGTGATGTCCTCCACCAGCTTGACGGCACCGAAGAACAATGCGCCATACAGGCGGTGCGCCTGCACGCCATCGCCGGCGCGCGCCAGTTCGCCATG
>JBFIDI010000103.1:0-13713 GCA_041581405.1 Burkholderiaceae bacterium | reverse complement strand
CGGCAGCTGGCCTCAGCCATGGTGCGCGGCCCAGTCCATGACGATGCGGTGCAACTGCGCGGCGCCGTCGGTCAGCGCCGCCGGGCCGGGCTGCAGAATGTCGGCGGACTTGATCTCGAAGATCTGCCGGTTGCGCACCGCGGCAACCCCGGCCCAGCCTTCGCGCGCGGCCACGGTGTCGGGACGGAACTTCTTGCCGCACCAGGAACCGACGATGATGTCGGGGTCGCGGCGCACGATCTCGCGCCGGTCCGCGATGATGCGGTCGCGGCCCATGGCCTGCACGGCCAGTTCGGGAAACACATCGTCGCCGCCGGCCACGCCGATCAGCTCCGACACCCAGCGGATGGCACTGATGGCCGGCTCGTCCCATTCCTCGAAATAGACCCGCGGCCGGCGCCCCAGCGTGCCGGCCGCCGCGCGCATCGCATCGAGTCCGTCACGCATCGCGGCGATCCGCGCGAGTCCCTGCCCGGCCTGCCCCACCATCGCCGCGACCTGGTAGAGCATCGAGAAGATCGACTCCACGCTGCGCTGGTTGAA
Source organism: Burkholderiaceae bacterium (assembly GCA_041581405.1). Lineage (GTDB taxonomy): Bacteria > Pseudomonadota > Gammaproteobacteria > Burkholderiales > Burkholderiaceae_C > CAISIP01. The sequence goes on along the minus strand of JBFIDI010000103.1, from coordinate 13,170 downwards.
CACCGTCACCTGCACGCCATGGCGGATCAACGCGGCGGCGATATCGGCCTGCAGGTCGGAGAATCCGAACACGCAGTCGGGCTCGAGCGCGAGAATCTTGTCGATCTTCGCGCTCAGGAAGGCGCTGACCCGCGGCTTTTCCTGGCGCGCCCGGCGCGGACGCACCGTGTATCCGGAGATGCCGACGATGCGATGTTCCTGCCCCAGCAGGTACAACCACTCGGTGGTCTCCTCGGTCAGGCACACGATGCGCTGCGGCCCGAGGGCGGACGAAGCGGCGACATCGTGGTGCATGGTCTCAGAACCGGTACAGCAGGGATGCGGTAATGGTACGCCCGGCCTCGGGATAGATCGACGTCGTGACCCCACCCGCGGTACAACCGAACGCCTGCGTGTAGTACTTGCGATCGGTCAGGTTGGCGATGCCCAGCGCCAGCTCGGCCTGCCCCCAGGTATACGCGTACCGCAGGTCGGCCGTGGCGTAACCCGGAATCGTGCACTGGTTCGCGAAGTCCGGGCTCTGGCTCGACACCCAGGTCACGCCGCCGCTGACGGCATGGCCGGGCGCCGGACGCCAGTCGGCGCGCAAGGCCACGGTGCGCTTGGGCACCAGCATCACGTCGTTGCCGTCGTACGGACCTTCCGTGAAACGGGCCTGGCGCAACGCGACGTTCAGGCGCAGGTCGAGCGCGGCGTTGACCGCGTGCGAGGCCTCCAGTTCCAGGCCCTGGCGACGGGTCGCATCGAAATTGACGTTGGCGCCGAACGGACCGAACGGTCCGTTGCCGGCCGGGTCGTAGCCGATCTCGTTGCGCAAGGCACTGCGGTACCAGCGCACTTCCAGCGCCGATGCGCCCGCACGCCATCGGGCGCCGATCTCGGTGTCGCGCGAGGTCTGCGGCAGCAGGGCCACGGCCGGGTTGGTGAACGAGAACTCGTCCACGTTGGCCAGCCGGAAACTGCGTGCCGTGCGCACGTAGCCGGTCACGCCGGCGCCGAGCTCCTGGCTCAGGCCGATCTCCCACGCGTGTTCGCGCTGGTCCAGCGCGGTGGCCGACTGGGCTTCGGACTTGTCCAGGCCCTCGGTGCGATACCCCAGCGACAGCCGGGTGCCGCTGTCCGGCCAGGTGAGGTCGTTCTTGACGTACCAGGCCGAGTTGTGGGCCCGCGCCTGGGTGCCGGGCGGCGTGAACAGCGACGCCACGATGGTGCGTTCCCAGCGTGTGTTGTCGTGGCCGACGACGAAGACATTGGGCAGCGAACCCAGCGTGCCTTCATGGCGCGCGCGCAGGCTGGTATTGTAGGAGTCGACCGAATAGGCGAACGGCGTGCCGAAGGCCAGGCTGTCGTAATCCTTGGTGCGCTGGTTGGCATCGGCCACCAGCTGCCATGCGCCCACGAAGGCTTCGGCAAAGATGCCGGCATGGTCCTTCTGCGCCGCGCCGTATTCCGTCAGCGAGTTGGCCTGGCTCGGATCGGCCTCGTATTGCGCGGCGGTCAGCGCGCCCGGCGAACCGCTGCGAAACGCGTCCCGGCCACCGCGCACGCCGAGCCGCAGCCAGGCGTTGCTCCACTGCACCGATGCCGAGGTCGCATCGCTGGCGGAGGCGAAATTGTCCCGGTGACCGTCGCTGTTGCGGTCGCTGGCCGCCACGTCGACCGAAAACCCGCCCGAGGCCAGCGTCGCCGTCGCGCGCGATTCGCGCAGGCCCTGGCTGCCGCCGGCCACGTAGACCTGGGCTGTGTTGCGGCGCTCGGCGCCGCTGCCGGCCTTGGTCGTGACGATGATCACGCCGCCGGTGGCGCCTTCGCCGTAGAGCACCGCACCGGTGCCGCGCAGCACTTCGATCTTCTCGACGGTGTCGATCGGGATCGACGACAGGCCGGCGCTGGTCAGGTCGGCCTCGTTGAGCCGCAGACCGTCGACGATGACGACCTGGTTGCTGCCCGCGGTCGAGCCGAAGCCGCGCAGATCCAGGCTGTAGTTGTTGCCGCCGGAGGTGTCCAGCCGGCCCACCACGCCCAGCAGCTTCATCACCGCCTCGTTGACGGTGGTCGCACCGGACGCGCGGATGTCCTCGGCGGTGACGACGCTGACACCGAAAGGCAACGAAGCGGCGGGCTCGGCGAAGCGCGTCGCGGTCACGGTGACCGCCGGCAATTGCGACTGCGCCAGGGCCGGGCACGCGACGGCCACCGCCATCGATATCGCGCACAGGCGCACGGCACAAGCCTTGGGAACGGAAGAGGAGGAAAAGTTCATGAGACAGGACCCAGCTGGTACCCTGGCCGTCGTCCCCGACGGCATGCGGGCGCAATGACCGGCTGCAGGCAGCCGGCCGCGTCGTTGGCCGGTATCCGGGCTGGTGGAGCTACTGCCATCGCCTTCCCAGACGCTTGTTCAGGACGTCCAGTGGCTGTGATGGCAACGGGGCCCGAAGACCCGTCCACTTACCGTTGCGGGGGCAGCGCAGGTTAGCCCGGCCATTGCCAGCCGGGCCCCCTGCTTCCCGTTGAACTGCAGCATGCGAACCACACTGCGAGCACCAACGCGGCAATTCTATGCGACCGCCCAGGCGCTAACTCTACAATGGGCCACCTATGTCGAACCAGTCCAAAATCGACCAGATCGCCGAACGCGTGGAACGTTTGCTGGTGCGCCACGCGGAATTGCAGCGAACCAACACCCTGCTCGCGAGCCAGGTCGAGGCCCTCACCGCCGAGCGCGACTCCCTGAAGTCCCGCCTGGGCGCGGCGCGGGCCCGTGTGGACGCCTTGCTCGACCGGCTGCCCGAAGCCGGTGTCGGCACAAACAGCAAGAATGCCTCATGAAGCAGCTTGAAGTCCAGATCATGGGCCAGAACTACCTGCTGGGCTGTCCGCCCGGCGGCGAAGCCCGTTTGCTCGAGGCCGTGGAGCGTGTCGATACCGCCATGTGCAAGATCCGCGACGTCGGCAAGGTGCGCGCACGCGACCGGATCGCCGTGCTCGCGGCTCTGAACCTCGCGTTCGACCTCGGCGAGAACGCCGGCGCCAACGCGCCAGCCCCGGCGGCGCCCGCACCCGCGGCCTCCGCATCGTCCGAGCTGGACGCCGACGACAACCAGATGCTGTCCTCGTTGCTGGACCGGCTCGATCGCGCGCTCGGCGAAGACGGCCAGCTGATCTGACGACAGACCTGCACGTCGTGGGTCTTTTCCGTTCACGCTCCGTCACGTCCGCCTACAATGCTTGCGTCTGCAGTGTCCATCGGGCTTTTAATTCCTTGAACCAATGCTCTCGTAGCTCGGGCTTGGAACATCGCCTGGCTGGTGTGATCATCTCGCGTCAGATGAACCCGACGCCAACGCTGACCTCGCCCACCTGAACCCCGGTTCAGGATGCGGCTCGGTGGCCCCTGCAGGCACCTTCTCTCCTCGTGGATTTCTCCCTCACCCTGATTCTCGAACTGGCGCTTCTGGGGTTGTGCACCGGTTTCCTCGCCGGCCTGCTGGGACTGGGCGGAGGCATGATGATGGTGCCGTTCCTCACCTTCATCCTGAGCACGCGCGACTACCCGCCCGAACACGTCATCAAGATGGCGGTGGCCACGTCGCTGGCCACGATCTGCTTCACGTCGCTGGCATCGGTGCGCGCCCACCACCAGCGGGGTGCCGTGCGCTGGCCCATCGTGCGGGTGCTGGCGCCGGGCATCGTGCTCGGCTCCTTCGTCGGGGCGCAGCTCGCCGCCGCGATGCCGGCCCGCGTGCTGGGCTACCTGTTCGCCGGCTTCGTTGCCTTCTCGGCCACGCAACTGGTGCTCAACCGCAAGCCCAAGCCTTCGCGCACCCTGCCAGGCACGCCCGGCATGTTCGCGGTCGGCAACCTGATCGGCCTGTTGTCGTCGCTGGTCGGCGCCGGCGGTGCGTTCGTGTCGGTGCCGTTCATGACCTGGTGCAACGTCGTCATCCACCACGCGGTGGCCACGTCGGCGGCGCTGGGCTTCCCCATTGCGCTGGCCGGCTCGATCGGTTACCTGGTGGCCGGCTGGAGCCTGCCGGACATGCCTGCCGGAGCGCTCGGCTACCTGTACTGGCCGGGATTCCTGGTGTTGTCGGCGGCCAGCATCGTGACCGCGCCCCTGGGCGCGCGGGTCGCGCACAGCATCGACGTGGCGCCGCTCAAGCGGCTGTTCGCGATTGTGCTGTACGCTCTGGCTACGTATTTCATCCTGCGCTGAACCTGAAAGGACGACGGAACGTGCGAATCTGCGTGGTCGGAGCCGGTGCGATCGGCGGCATGCTGGGCGCGCGACTGGCGCTGGCCGGGAACAGCGTCGCGCTGATCGCGCGCGGAGCCCATCTGCAGGCGATCCGCAGCGACGGACTGACACTGATCGACGACACCGGTGCGCAGCACGCGATCCGGCCGGCGTGCGCGACCGACACGCTGGCCGAGGCCGGTCCGCAGGACGTCGTGGTGCTGGCCATGAAGGCGCACCAGGTGGCCGATGTCGCGCCGCAGCTGGCCCCGTTGCTGGAATCCGGTACGCGCATCGTGACGATGCAGAACGGCATCCCGTGGTGGTATTTCCACGGCCTGACCGGCCCCTGGCAAGGGACGACGCTGCACAGTCTCGACCCCGACGGCGGCATCGCCCGCCATGTTCCGGCCGAGCGCATCATCGGCAGCGTCGTCTACCCGGCCTGCGAAGTGATACGGCCCGGCGTGATCCGGGTGATCGAGGGCAACCGGTTCAGTTTGGGCGAGCCGGACGGCAGCGACTCGCCGTCGATACGGGCCATCAGCGAGGTCTTCAAGGCGGCCGGCCTGCGGGCGCCGGTCACCCGCGACATCCGCTCCGAGATCTGGCTCAAGGTCTGGGGCAACCTCAGCTTCAACCCGATCAGCGCGCTGACCCACGCGACGCTCGAGGACATCTGCCTGTACGAGCCGACACGCGCGCTGGCCGCGGGCATGATGACCGAGGCCCAGGCCATCGGCGAGAAGCTCGGCGTGCGCTTCAAGGTCAGCCTGGACAAGCGCATTGCCGGCGCACAGGCGGTCGGCCAGCACAAGACGTCGATGCTGCAGGACGTCGAGCAGGGACGCCCGCTGGAACTGCAGGCCCTGGTCGGATCGGTCGCGGAACTCGGCCGCATCACGCAGACACCGACACCATCGATCGACGCGGTCTGGGCGCTGGCCAGCCTGCTGGCGCGTACGCTGCAACACCACCAGGCGCGGCTCACGGTCGCGTCGACCGCACGGAGCCGACCATGACGACCTTCGCCACCCTGCCCGAGATGATGGCGGCCCAGCCTGGCGAGGCCGTCGCCCTGACGGCGCCTGCGCGCGAGCCGCTGCACTACGGCGAGCTCGGGCAGCTGGTGCAGCGCACGGGGCAGTTGCTGCGTGCCCATGGCCTGGCGCGCGGCGATCGTGTCGCCCTGGTGCTGGAGAACGGGCCCGAGATGGCCTGTGCCTTCGTGGCCGTGGCCGCCGCATGCACCGCGGCGCCGCTCAATGCGGCCTACCGCGGCGAGGAGTTCGCGTTCTACCTGTCGGACCTGGGCGCCAAGGCGCTGATCGTCGCGCACGGCAGCGACAGTGCCGCGATCGCGGCCGCACGTGACCTGGGCATGCTGGTGCTGCACCTGCAGCCAGACCCCGCCGCGCCGGCCGGCAGCTTCACGCTGCACGCCGCGACCGCGCCTGCGGCCGGCTCCGCGGCGGCGACCGGCGACGCCCCGGCCCGTCCAACCGACGTGGCGCTGATCCTGTATACCTCGGGCACGACATCGCGGCCCAAGATCGTGCCGCTGAGCCACGGCAACCTGTGCGCGTCGGCGCGCAACATCAGCCACACGCTGCAGCTGACGCCGTCGGACTGCGGCCTGCACGTGATGCCGATGTTCCACATCCACGGACTGATCGCCGGGCTGCTGGCACCGATGTCCGTCGGCAGCCGGATCTTCTGCACGCCCGGCTTCCATGCGCTGCGGTTCTTCGGCTGGCTGCGCGAGAGCCATGCGACCTGGTATACGGCCGTGCCCACCATGCACCAGGCCATCCTGGCGCGCGCACCGCACAACCGGGACGTGATCCGCGAGCATCCGCTGCGTTTCCTGCGCTCGTCGTCGTCGTCGATGCCGCCGCAGGTGATCGCCGAACTCGAGCAGGTGTTCGCCGCGCCGTTGATCGAGTCCTACGGCATGACCGAGGCCACGCACCAGATGGCGAGCAGCCCGTTGCCGCCGGGTCGGCGCATTCCCGGCTCGGTCGGACCGGCCGCCGGCCCGCAGATCGCGATCATGGACGAGCACGGGCAACGACTGGCCAGCGGCCAGGTCGGCGAGGTCGTGATCCGCGGCGACAACGTGACCGCGGGTTACGAGAACAACCCGAAGGCCAATGCCGAGGCCTTTGTCGACGGATGGTTTCGCACCGGTGACCAGGGTGTGCTCGATGCCGACGGCTACCTCACCCTCACCGGCCGGCTCAAGGAGATCATCAACCGCGGCGGCGAAAAGATCTCGCCGCGCGAGATCGACGAAGTGCTGATGGACCATCCGGCCGTGGCCCAGGCCGTGACCTTTGCGATGCCGCACCCCAAGCTCGGTGAAGAGGTGGCCGCCGCCGTCGTGCTGCGCGAGTCGGCACAACAGGCCGACGAAGCCGGCTTGCGCGCCTTCGTGGCCAGCCGTGTGGCCGATTACAAGGTTCCGCGCCGGATCCTGATCCTGAGCGAGATCCCCAAGGGCGCGACCGGCAAGCTGCAGCGTATCGGGCTGGCGGCCAAGCTGGGCCTGGGACCGTAACCCGGCGCGGCGCGGCCACGGGCCTGCCCGCCGCTGCGGCGGCTCATCCGGCCCGCAGCCTGTCCATCAGTTGTTCGAACTGTGCCGCCGGCACCGCGGGTGAACACAGGAAGCCCTGGAACGCCAGGCAATCGAGTTCGCGCAGGCAGTCCGCCTGGGCCTGCGTCTCGACCCCCTCGGCGACCACGTCGAGCCCGAGGGCCCGTGCCATGCCGATGGTGGCGCTGACGATGGCACGGTCGCTGTCGTCCTGCGGCAGGCCGGTCACGAAGGAGCGATCGATCTTGAGACGCGAGATCGGGAAACGCTTGAGGTAGGACAGGCTCGAATACCCGGTGCCGAAGTCGTCGATCGACATCGCGACGCCGATACGGGCCAGCGCGTGCAGGCGTTCCAGCGCCTCGTCGGCGTCCCGCAGCAGGATGGATTCGGTGAGTTCGAGTTCCAGCAGTTCCGGCGACAGCCCGGCTTCCCGCAACGCGGCATCGACCAGGGAGACGAAATCCGCCTGCTGGAACTGCAGGGCCGACACGTTGACCGCCACCCGGATCGAACGGCCGGCCTGCTGCCACGCGGCGGCCTGCCGTACGGCCTGCTCCAGCACCCAGTTGCCGATCGAGATGATGAAGCCGGTCTCCTCGGCCAGCAGGATGAAGGCACTGGGCGCGACGACGCCGAATTCGTCGTCGTTCCAGCGCGCCAGCGCCTCCGCGCCGATCATTCCACCCCCGGCCAGTGCGACCTGGGGCTGGAAATGCAGGCTGAAACGGCCCTGCTGCAGGCCCTGGCGCATCGCATGGTCCATCTTGATACGCGAGAGCACGTCGACGTTCATCTGCGGCTGGTAGAACCGGAAGCTGCCGCGACCACGCTCCTTGACCCGGTACATCGCGGTATCGGCGTACTGGATCAGGTCATCGAGCGTCTTGCCGTCATCGGGATACAACGCGACACCGATGCTGCATCCGACCGTGAAGTTCATGCCGTCGAGCACGAAGGGTTCGGCCATCGCCAGCAGCACGCGTTGCGCGCAGGCCTCGGCGCCCGCCGCGTCGGCCTCCTGCAGGAACACGACGAATTCGTCGCCGCCGAGCCGGCACAAGGTGTCGACATCGCGCAGGCAGGCATCGATGCGTGCCGCGACCTCGACCAGCACCCGGTCGCCGAAGGCATGTCCCATCGAGTCGTTGATGTTCTTGAAACGGTCCAGGTCGAGGAAGAACACCGCGAACTGGCCGCCGCTGCGCTCGGCCATGCGCAACGCGAAGTCCACCCGTTGCGTGAGCAGCAGGCGGTTGGGCAGGCCGGTCAGCACATCGCGGTAGGCCAGTGCCTCGATGCGTTGCTGTGCCGCGTATTTCTCGCTCAGGTCCTTGAAGAAGCAGATGCTGTTCAGGGGTTGACCATGGTTGTCGCGCAGCAGCACCCAGGACACCTGTACCGTCTGCGCCGGCCGGCCGGCGTTGCGCCTCAGGGCCTCGCCCTCCCAGAACCCATCGGCGAGCAGATGCTGCTCGATCCGCGCGAAGAAGCCCTGGTCGTGCGGGTCTTGGAAGAACTGCCTGGCCGAGCCGCCCAGCAACGAGGCCTGATCGACGCCGGTCAGGCGTTCGCAACTGGGATTGGCCGCCAGCAGCCGGAAATCGGCCCCGGTGATGAAGACCGCGTCCAGGCTCGACTCGAAGACCTTGGCCGCCAGGCGCAAGCGGGCCTGGTCGTCCACGCGCTGCGTGATGTCGCGATACGCAAATACGCGGCCGCTGGGTTCGCCGCGGTGGTACTGCGGCAGCGAACGACGCTCGACGATGCGGCCGGAGCGCAGCACCAGTTCGTCGTCGGCCTCGAGCAAGGGCATGGCGGCGATCTCGGCCAGCCGCGCCTCGTACGCGGCGGTGTCGACGACGGCCGACGCCATGTGCGCGAACAGGGCCGGATCGTTGCGCCGCACCATCAGGGCTTCGGGCAGGTCCCAGATCTCGGCGAAACGCCGGTTGTAGTTGCGCACCCGGCCATGGCGGTCGCTGGCCATGATGCCGTCGGCGGTCGACTCCAGCGTCGCACGCAGTTCGGCCACCAGGCTCTCGAGCTCGACCTCGGTGCGCCGCTGCTGGCGCAGGTCGTGCAGGCAGACCAGGAACAGCGGCGTGGCCGCGTCGATCCAGATGCGGCTGACCCTGCGATCGACCGGAATCGCCACGCCGTCGCCGGTGCGCAGCAGCGTTTCCGAATGGATGTCATGGCTCAGGCCGGCGGCGACATCCTCCCAGAAGCAATGGTCTTCCGGCGTCGCCGTCAGTTCGATCGCAACCCGCCCCTGCAGGTCCTCGCGCGCGACACCGGCCAGCGTCACGGCGGCCTGGTTCACCGACACGATGCGCAGGCTGACCGGGTCCACCAGCCAGACCGCCTCGATCAAGGCCTCGATCAGAACGTTGTAGCCGGCCGGAATCACGGCACGACCTCGCCGCGGACCGGATCGGAGGCCTGCTCGAAGAAGTAGCAGATCCGCAGACGGGGCGCCAGGTAGTCCCTGGCGTCGGCGGGCAGCAAATCGGGGCGCAGGCTGCGCCGGATGCCGGCCGTGGGCATCCGCTCCAGATCGAGTATCAAGGCATCCTCCTTGGCGAGATCGGCATCATGCACCATGACCCGCGGCTTGAGCGGGCGCGCCGAATTGACCGATACCACCAGTGCGAAACGGCTGTCGGACAACTGCACCACGGAGCCGGGCGGGTAGACGCCCATCATCCGGATGAATGCGGCCAGCACCGACACGTCGTGACGCTCCTTCATCTGGGAGAAGATCTGCGACAAGGCCTCGTGCGGCGTGACGGCGGCCGACTGGCGCGGCGGGTTGCACATGTTCTCGTAGCGGTTCACCAGGGCCAGTACCTTGCCGGCCAGGCTGAAGTCGGCGCCGCGAATCTGATTCGGGAAACCGCTGCCGTCGAGCATCTCATGGTGTTGCGCAATGGTGTTCTGCACGTCGGACGACAGCCCGAGCTGCTGCGCGATGCCGACCCCGAACGCGACGTGACTCTGGTACAGGCGGTATTCCGCGGGCGCGAAACTGGAATCCGACAGCCGGACCTGGTCGGGCAGCTGCATCTTGCCCACGTCGTGCAGGAACGCCGCCAGGCCGAGATCGCGCAAGGCCTGGGTCGGCATGCCCAGGGCCTTGCCCAGCAGCAGCGACAGCACGGTGACGTTGACCGGATGCATCCATGCCCGGTCGCCGGTCGTTTCCGACAACAGGCGGATCGACGATTCGCTCTGCCCGAGCATGTCGCTGACCATCGACGACACCAGCTGCACGCATCGTTCGGAGGCCGCCTGCGCGTCAAGCGGAATCTGTTCGATGACTGCGCGGTACTGGCGGATCGCGGCGTCGAACTGACGATCACACGACTCCAGGCTGGCGCGCTGCGCCGCGACCAGGTCGCGATGGCCCAGCCGCCGCGGCCCCCCCGTATCCGGCTTCGCGACACCTGCGGGTGCCGCGTCGGCCGGCCCGTCGACCGGCCTTCTGGCGCCGTCCGCGGGATCGGGTTCCGCTCGAACCGGCGACTCGGGCGCTGCCGCGGGCTGCGGCGCGGGGTCGCTGCGCGCCGGGATGTAGCGCACCCGGGACAATCCCAGGCTGCGCAGGGTCTCGATCTGGCGTGCCGACGTGATCTTGAAGCTGCCCTTGGGAAAGGGATGCGACATCCAGCCCAACTCGAGATCGACGTACAGGCCGACGCGCAATTCGTCCGGCGTCACGTAGGCGTAACCGGACCCCCTCATGGCCATGGCCCGCCGCCAAGGAGCGACGCGTGCTGCTGGCTGGACAGTGCGGTCATGGTCATGAGCTTACTACTGGCAAAAGTCCGGCAATGGTAAAACGCTTTGCGTGTTTCCTTCATGCGACAGCGATGGGTATCATGGCCTGCCTGTCGCTAGCATCACGCAGCCGCAAGCCCTGTCCCACCGATGATCGACCTGTACTACTGGCCCACACCCAACGGATGGAAGATTTCCATCATGCTTGAGGAATGCGCGCTGCCCTACCGGCTGGTTCCGGTCAACATCGGAAAAGGTGAACAATTTCACGAGAAGTTCCTTGCCATCGGCCCGAACAACCGCATGCCCGTGATCGTGGACCATGCGCCATCCGACGACGGCGCCGCGTTCCCGGTGTTCGAAAGCGGAGCCATCCTGATCTATCTGGCCGAAAAGACCGGCCGCTTCCTGCCGGCCGGCCTGCGCGAGCGGCACACCACGCTGCAGTGGCTGATGTGGCAGATGGGCGGCCTGGGTCCGATGGCCGGGCAACTCGGGCACTTCCTGCTGTATGCGCCCGAGCCCATCGCGTATGCGCGCCAGCGCTACGCCGACGAGGTCGACCGCCTGTACGGCGTGCTCGACCGACGGCTGGCGCTCACGGGAGCCCACGTGGCCGGTGACGACTACACGATCGCCGACATGGCGATCTTTCCGTGGATCCGGATCCACCGCAAGCAACAGGTCGATCTCGCGCGTTTTGCGCACGTCGCGCGCTGGTACGACACGGTGTCGCAGCGCCCGGCGGTGCAACGTGCGCTGGACCTGGGCAAGGAACTGCGCGCCGACACCCTCACCGACGAGGCCCGCCAGGCCTTGTTCGGACAGACCGCGGCATCGCTGCGCCGACACACGGGAGACACACCATGATCGAGTTCTTCTTCGACTGCTCCAGCCCCTGGACCTACCTGGCGTTTCACAACATCCAGCCGATGGCGCAAGAGATCGGCGTGCCGGTGCGCTGGCGCCCCATCCTCGTCGGCGGCGTGTTCAACAGCGTCAACCCCAGCGTTTATGCCCAACGCGAGCATCCGGTGCCGGCCAAGCTCGACTACATGTACAAGGACATCCAGGACTGGGCGGCAATGGCTGGGCTGAAGATCAAGATGCCGCCCAGCGTGTTTCCGGTCAACAGCGTGAAGGTGATGCGCGCCTGCACCTGGCTGCTGGAACAACCGCAGCCGCAGGCCATGGTGCCGTTCGCGCGTGCCGTGTTCGAGATTTATTGGGGCGACGACCGGGACATCTCGCGCGATGACGTCATTGCCGCGGCCTGCGAGCGTTGCAATCTCGATACCGCGGCCCTGATGCAGGGTATCGCGACGCAGCCGATCAAGGACCGGCTCAAGGCCACGACCGAGGAATTGGTGCGCCGCGGCGGGTTCGGCTCCCCGACCCTGTTCGTCGGCGACGACATGTATTTCGGCAACGACCGGCTGGTGCTGGTGCGTGCGGCCGCGCTCAGGCAAAAGGCGTCTGCGCCGGCGTCGTGAGCGGCACGGCGCACGGCGGCATAGCCACCAGCGCGCCCTGCTCCCAGCGCTGCCAGCCGTACAACGCGGCGAACCGGAAATCCGGCGCCGTGGCACCGGCTCCGCCCACACGCTCCGCGCCGCGGCGCACGCCGTCGATGAACCACGCCGGCAGCCCGAGGTGATACGGATTGCGCGCCACCTCGCCGACGTGCTGGCTCAAGGCCGCCACCAGGTCCGCGACGTCCCGGCGCCCGAGTTCCACCATCAGCCCCGGATGCGGTTGGGTATTCCAGTATTCGCTGCAGGCCAGGTGCAGGCGCTGTCGCAGGCCGGCCGCGGGCAAGGCGTCCATGACCAGCGCGTGCGTGCCCACGTGCACCGGGTGGGCGTCCAGCGCATGCGGGCACACGACCAGTTGCGGACGGTAGCGGCGCAGCAAGGCCACGATCCGGTCGACACAGCGCGCCCAGTGCGCGGCGTCGGCCTGCGCCGACACGGGATCGATGCGTTCGAGACCGTGCTCCGACTCCCCGGATGCGCTGACGAGATCGAAACCCAGCATGTCGCAGCAGCGGCGCAATTCGTCCCAGCGCGCGCGACGCCGCCCACGGTTGCTGCCCAGCGTCACCGCGACGTTGACGACTCTCCAGGGGCCTTCGCGGCGCAGCCGCAGCGGCAGGCCGCCGGCAATGGCCTCGTCATCGGGATGGGGTGAAATCACCAGGCACACCGGCGCGCCGTCCGGCACCGCCGGCAGCGCGGCCGGGCGGGCCTGCCCGGCGGTCAGGCGGTGGCCTTGCTCGAGCAGACGCTCGAAACCGGCAACATACGCAACGAAAGGGTCTGACGAGGTCACAAGCGGTCTCGGATGACCCGCGCAGGTGCTGCCGGCTCCGGATGTCGCGCTCCGCCACCGGGGCGACGCGGGAACCGGACCGGCGGGAGCCGCGGCGGCTCACGCGGGGTGCCGGTCATTCTAGGCCGGGTGCTGGCGCCGGCACGCGCAGCCACGCACGCAGGCTCCGCCGCACAACAAAAAACCCGCCGCGGCGGGTCTTGTCGGTGGCGCGCGG
>JBFIDI010000102.1:0-13790 GCA_041581405.1 Burkholderiaceae bacterium | reverse complement strand
GTAATGCAGCACCCGAAAAATCATGCGCTTGAGGCGCTGCACCGGCACGTTGGCGCCCGCCACCTCGGCGTCCCAGTACCGGTGCCCACGCTCGATGTTCAGCTCGGTTTCCATCTCGAAATGGTCACGCGACGACTGCCCGCCGAACACATACAGGCGGCCCCAATAAATGCGCCAGGTGTCCGGTCCGCCACCGCCGCCGCCGGGAATCGCGTAGTTGATCCCGTTGCTGCAATAACCACCGAACTGCGGCATGTAGGCCGCTGGATCACGCAGGAACTCGGCCTTGTGGGCCGCACTGGCGAACCGCCAGCTGACGCCGGCATGTTCGGCCTGGAACGCCGGGGCGCCCTCGATCGCCGCGCCCTGGGTGAAGTAAGCCACCGCGTCATGGCCTTCGAGCATCAGGCGCTCGGCGCCGGCAACGGCCACCGTGCGAAACGGTCCGACCGGCTGCGCCTGCGCCAGTACCAGGCCACTGCACATACCAGTGGCTGCGATCAACAGGATGTGTCGGCGCCGTACGGTCATGGCATGTTTCCTTTCTGTGCAGGCCCACGGTAGACGCCGCTGGCGATATAACCCATGCCCCACTGCGTGCTGCTCCATTGGAACCCGTCGCACTGCGCCGCGACGATGCTCCAGGGTTGCCACAGATCGGCTGGCTTGGCGTTGTAGGGCCGGTTCTTCATCCAGGCCAGCAGGTTGAGCGGCCCGGTCCACCAGGGGAAGAACTTGATGCCGGCCATGGCCACACGTGCGCCGGGCCTGAGATGGCGCAGGATGTTGGCCACCGCCTGCGGTGTGCGGCAGATGTCGTGCGTGTAGTTGAACAAGACCGCATCCGCGACCTGCGGCAGCTGCACGGTTTCCGCCGCTGCGTGGGTGTGCCAGACATTCGTCCAGCCTTCGTGCGCCACCCGGTCGCGCGCGACCGCGAACATCTCCGGGCTTTGCTCGAACGCCAGCACCCGACCGCCGGCACCGACGCCGTCGCGCAGCAAGGCATAGCTCAGTCCGGTGCCGGAGCCGACATCGAGCACGGTCTGCCCCGGCTGCAACTGCAACAGGGCGATCGTGCGCCGGCGCAGCGGCATCGTGAATTCCGCCGAGCGGTCGTAACCGGCCGCCTTGTCGCGGTACAAGGCAATCGAGACTTCGTTCGGTGTCATGTCGGCACCACCGCCATGCGGGACGCGCTATGCAGGCCGATCACGCCGGTCACGATGAGGCCGATGCTCACCAGCTTGGCCGCGGTCGCAGGCTCCTTGAAATAGTAGATGCCGATCAACGCGGTCAGCACCGTGCCCACGCCCGACCAGACGGCATAGACCACGCTCAGGCCCAACACCCGTACCACCACAGTGTTGAGCGCGAACGACATCGCATAAAACACGAAGATCAGCAAGGATGGCGTGAGCCGGGTGAAGCCCTCCGACAGGCGCATGCAGGTGGTGCCGGCGACCTCGAACAGGATCGCGCCGGAGAGCACCGCCCAGGCCTGCGCAACCGTCAAGGGCAACATGGCCGACTCCCCGGGTGCCGGCCGGGAATGATTCCCGTCACCATCTCAGCGGATGAACTGGTCGAGGTAGTCCGCGCCCAGGCCGTTTGCCTCATAGTGCGCGCGGCACATGGCGATCTTGCTGAACACGTCTTCGTAACCGGTCTGCTTGCCGTCGGCATCCACATACACCATGGCGCCGTGGATGTTGAACAAGGTGATCATCTCGGTCGCGCCGACCTGCTCGTCCACCACCAGCGTATGGATCTCGCCCGGCGGCTCGTAGACAAAGGAGCCCTGCGAGGCGATCCAGTCATGTTCCAGGTAACGCCAGGCACCCTTGATCACATACCCGGTGACCCAGGACGGATGGATATGGCGCGACAACACGCCGGACTTGCGCACCCGCAGCAGGTTGCACCAGCTGCCGGTGACGGTGTTGAGCAACAAGGGGCGGAACCAGACGTCGGGCGCCTGGGGTACCCAGACGCGTTCATCATCGGGAATGGCCTGGACGGCAATTTCCGGCTGGATGCCGGGAAGCTGAACAATCATGATGGTTTCTCGGTTTCAGGTGATCAGGTAGCCGCCGTCGACCGGCAACACGGTGCCGGTGACAAAGCCGGCCCACGGCGAGGCCAGGAACAGGGCCCCACCGGCCACGTCTTTCGGCGTGCCCCAGCGCCCCATCGGGGTGCGGGCCAGGATCGGCCCGCTGCGGGCCTCGTCTTTCTGCAAGGCGCTGGTCAGCGGGGTCGCAATCCAGCCCGGCGCCAGCGCATTGACGCGAATGCCGTCGGTCGCATACGCGATCGCCAGCGACTTGGTGAGCTGGGCGACACCACCCTTGCTGGCGGAATACGCCGGTACCAGGCCACCGCCGAAGAAGCTCAGCATGGATGCGGTGTTGATGATGCAACCCCCGGTCCTGGCCAGCAGCGGTCGCGCAGCGGCGCAGCTGCGCATGCTGCCGTTGAGGTTGATGTCGAGCACCTGGGCAAAGACCGACGGGTCGAGCTCCTCGCCACGGCGGATCACGTCGGCACAGTTGACCAGCACATCGAGTTGCGCCAGAGCGCCGATGCGGTCAGCCACCGCGGCGTCGCTGCGCACATCGAGTTGCAGCACGTCGATGCCGGCGAGTTCCGGGTCGGCCTGCGCGCGCTCCACCTCCGCCGGCGTGGCTCCGGTGACCGTCACCACGGCACCCAGGGCCTTGAACGCGGCGCCGATGCCCGCGCCAATGCCGCTCGAACCGCCCACCACCAGCACATGGCGGCTCCTGAAAAAATCGATACCTTCAGTCACGCATCTCTCCCTTGGTCAGATCCAGTGAAGGCCAGCCCCGCTCGGCGGCGATCGCGGCCAGCCGCGCGTCGGCATGCACCACCACCGCATGGTTCACCGCTTCGAGCAGCGGCAGGTCGTTGATCGAATCACTGTAACCGGTGCTGTCGAACTGCTGCAGCTGCGCATCACGCGCCTGCAACCAGGCATGCAACCGTATCACTTTGCCGCCACGCATGTTGAGCACACCGGTGGTAGACCCGCTGAAAACGCCATCGACCAGTTCCGGCTCGGTTGCGATCACATGGGCCACGCCGAGGTACTGTGCGGTCAATTCGGTCAGGAAGCGGTTGGTCGCGGTCGTCAGCACCACCAGGTCGCCAGCGCGCTGGTGTGACGCCACCAGGTCCAGCGCCGCCTGGGGCACCCGCGGCAGGATGACCTGGTGCAGGAACTGCTGGCGCACCGGCTCCCATTGCGCCGGACTGCGCCCCTTGAGCGTCGACACGTAGAAACTGGCGAACTCGGCAGCGTCGACCGCACCGGTCTTGTAACGCGCTTCGATGTCGGCGTTGCGCGGCGCAAAGACCGCGCGGTCGAGCACACCCTGGTCCATCAGGAAGTCGCACCACAACACATCGCTGTCGCCGAGCAACAGCGTGTGATCCAGATCGAACAGGGTGAGATGGCCCCCTTGCGTCCCGTGCCCGTATCCGGGCACGGCCCGGGGCTCGTCACTGCGTGTACTTCGCTGCCCCCCGGGGGGGCTGATTTCCCTTGGGGCGGCCCGGCGGGAAATCGGGCCCGCGCGCTCGTCACTGTGGGTCATGCCTGGCGCAGATGCCATGCCTTGGGCCGGGTGAAGGTCTGGATGCCGTAGGTCGACAAGGTCAGGCCAACGCCGGAGTCGCCGACGCCGCTCCAGGGCAGGCGCGGGCTGACGCGGTCGCAGCAGTTCCAGTACACGCTGCCGGCGTGCACCTGTGCCAGCAGCGTGCGGGCGCGGCCTTCGTCGGGCGTGTAGACACCGGCGGTCAGGCCATACCGGGTGTCGTTCATCAGCCGCACGGCCTCGTCGTCGTCGACGACCTTCTGGATGCCGATCAGCGGTCCGAAGGTCTCCTCGCGCATCAGGTCCATGCTGTGGTCGACGTTGGTGAACACAGTCGGCGCATACCAGTTGCCGGGGCCGGGAAGGCGTTCGCCGCCACACTGCAGCGTCGCGCCCTTGGCCTTGGCGTCGGCGACCTGCGCGTCGAACACGTCGAGTTGCGGCGCGCGCGTGATGGCGCCGATGTAGGTGTCGTCGCGCGTCGGGTCGCCGATGGAGAAACCGCGCACCGTGTCCATGAAGGCCTCGACGAAGGCATCGAAGATCTTTTCGTGCACGTAGATGCGTTCGACCGAACAACAACTCTGGCCGGTGTTGTACATCGCGCCGTCGGCCAGCGAGGCGGCAGCCAGCTTTGGGTCGGCGTCGTCGCAGACGTAGGTCGGGTCCTTGCCGCCGAGCTCGAGCTGCAGCTTGACCAGGCGCGGGCCGAGCGCCTGCGCAATACGCTGGCCGGTGGCATGGGAGCCGGTGAAGAACAGGCCGTCGATTTGCTGCTCGAGCAAGGCCGCGCCGACGTCGCCACCGCCCACCAGCACCGAGAACACCTCGCGCGGCACGCCGGCCTCGTGCAGCAAGCGGCCGATCTCCAGGCCGGTCAGCGTCGCGTGTTCGGACGGCTTGTACAACACGGTGTTGCCGGTCAGCAGCGCCGGCACGATGACGTTGCAGCCGACGAACCAGGGGTAGTTCCAGGCCGAGATATTGGCCACCACGCCGAGCGGGATGTGTTCGATCTGCTCGCGCATGCCGGCGTCGTCGAACACGGTCTCGGTCGCCACCGCAGCGGCGCTCTGGTCCAGGAAGAAATCGAGGCGTCCGAGCAGGCCGTTGAGTTCGTTGCGCGACATCGCGATCGGCTTGCCGGTCTCGGACGTCATCACGGCGGCCAGCGCATCGAGCTGCTCGACGATGCTGGCGCGGAAATGCACGATGCAGGCGCGGCGTTCGGCGATCGGCTGCGCCGCCCAGGCCGCTTGCACGGCGCGCGCGGCGCGCGCCTTGGCCGCGACCGATGTCGCATCATCGGCCGGCACCTGGGTGATGACGGCGCCGGTGGCGGGATTGTGAATGGTGAGTTGGGGCATGGGATGGGTTCAGCCTGTACGGGTGGCGAGCGCCGCCGTGAGGAAGTCCTGCAGGATGGGCGCGTCGTTCAGCGTGCCGTGTTCTTCCTTGTGGAACTCCGGATGCCATTGCACACCGGCGACCCAGGGACCGGCCGTGTATCGGATGGCCTCGATCATGCCGTCGTCCGGGCAACGCGCCTCGACGACGAAGTCCTTGGCCAGCTGCTTGATGCCCTGGTGGTGCACGCTGTTGATGGTGTGGCGGTTCTCGCCCGGCAGCAGCTGCGCCAGCCGGGAACCGGGCACCAGCTCGACCGGGTGGAAGTTCAGGTCGTAGACCTCGGCATCCCGGTGCACCAGCGCCTGGGGATGTTGCGTGCCGATGTCCTGGTACAGGCTGCCGCCGAACGCGACGTTGATCAGCTGCAGGCCGCGGCAGATGCCGAACACCGGCTTGCCCGCGTCGACGAAGGCCTTGACCAGCGCGATCTCGTAGCTGTCGCGGTTGGCGTCGCCCTTCCACGCCTCCTGCAGCGGCGTCTCGCCGTAACTGCCGGGCCAGAGGTCGGCGCCGCCGTGCAGCACCAGGCCATCGAGCCACGACGCATAGTCGGCAAAACCGATGTCGCCGCGCGCGGTATCGCCGGTGGGCGAAGGGACCATCACCGGCACGGCGCCGCCGGACATGATCCAGTGCGGCACCGATTGCTCGACATAGTTCAGCGTCTTGCGCGAGAACGCGGCGCGCGCCGGATCCGGGTAGAAGAAGCAGGCGCTGACGGCAATCCTGGCGCGGTCGCGGGAACGGGAATCCATGATCACATCGCCGCCTGGAACAGCGCCTCGAAATCGGCCGCGGTGCACGGCCGGGGGTTGGTCTGGTGGCAGATGTCGGCGCTGGCGATCTCGACCAGGCGCGGCAGCTGCTCGGCCTTCACGCCATGCCGGGACAGCGGGCCCTCGATGCCGATGGCGGCCTTGAGCTCACGCAACCAGGGCACGAAGGCCTTGCCGCCTCCGGCGACGCCGCAGACATGCGCGAGTTCGTCGAACTTCGCCGGCACGGCACTCATGTTCCAGGCCAGCACCGTGTCGATCATCAGCGCATTGGCCAGGCCGTGGTGCAGGTCGCAGACCGCGCCCAGCGCATGGGCACAGGAATGCACGGCGCCGAGGTCCTTCTGGAACGCGATCGCGCCCATCATCGAGGCCATCATCATGTCGGATCGCGCCTGCAGGTTGTGCGGCTCCTGCACGGCCGTGCGCAGTGCGCGCGCCGCAATGCGCGTTCCTTCGAGCGCGATGCCATCACACAGCGGGTGGAAGGCCGGCGACAGGTAACTCTCGATGTTGTGCGTCAGCGCGTCCATGCCGGTGGCGGCGGTCACGGCCGGCGGCAGGCCGAACGTGAGTTCCGGGTCGGCGAACACGGTCTTCGCGAGGATCTTCGGGCTGAACACCACACGCTTGAGATGCGTATCGTTCTCGCTGACGACGCTCGAGCGCCCGACCTCGGAGCCGGTGCCCGACGTGGTCGGCAAGGCGACGAAATACGGCAGCGGCTGGGTGATGGCGCGTACCTGCGGGTGGTCCCAGGCATATTCCAGGATGTCGCCTTCGTGCGTGGCCGCGACACCGACGATCTTGGCCACGTCGAGCGCCGCACCGCCGCCAAAACCGATCACGCAGTCGGCGTCGTGCGCCTTGAAGGCGGCCGCACCGTCCATGACCTGGCTGCAGGTCGGGTTGCCGAACACGCCGGAGAACACGGCGACATCGAGCCCGCCCAGATGGCTGCGGAACTCGGCCAGCACCGGCAATGCGCCCAACGCCTTGTCGGTGACGATCAACGGGCGCTTGCACCCCTGTTCCAGCAGATGGGCTCCGACCCGCTTGCGCGCACCGGCCCCGAACTGGATGGGTGTGGGAAAGGAAAAGTGGGTGATGGTCATGGTAGTCAATCGGGATCAAGTCAATGGGGGTCAGATTCCAATTTCAGCGGCCGGTCATGTGGCGCGACCCATCCAGCAAACAAAAGGGGCAAACACAACGAGGCCTCAATGGCAGATACGCGCACGCATTGGCGCTCACACGTCATTGAGAAGAGAGGTACGCAGTTGCGCAATTGGGGTCAGACTCCATTTGTCCAGTCGGCCCGGCACTCGAACGGGAGGTCCGTACATCCGACACAGCGATGGCGCCGGCTCCCGATCGCTTCGCAATGGCAGGCCCGGCAGCCCAAGCTCAGATTATCTCGAAATACCGCTTCATCTCCCAGTCGGTCACGGCATCCAGCCACTGGCGCCACTCCCAGTCTCGGGTGGCGGCGAAGTGCTCGACAAAGCCGTCACCGAGCCAGTCGCGGGCGATATCGGATTGCAGAAAGTTGCGGTTGGTCTCGATCAGCGTACGCGGCGCGCGCGGGATGTTTTCGCCGCCGACATTGGTGCCGGTGATCGGCGGTGCCGTCAGCTTCAGGCCTTTCTCGACGCCGTGCAGCCCGGCGGCGATGACGGCAGCCATCGCCAGATAGGGGTTGACGTCGGCGCCCGGGCAACGCGTCTCGAGCCGGGTCGCCTTCGGGCTGCCGGCGATGACACGGAAACTCGCGGTACGGTTGTCGATGCCCCAGGTCGGCTTGACCGGTGCCCAGTAGCCGTCGACCAGGCGCTTGTAGCTGTTGATCGTGGGCCAGATCATCGGCGCAAATTCCATCATGCAGGCAACCTGCCCGGCGAGGTAACTCTCGAACAACTTGCTCATCCTGCGCGGCGCCTTGGCGTCGTAGAACAGGTTCGCCTTGCCGTCCGACAGGCTCTGGTGGATGTGCCCGCTGCAGCCCGGCATGGTCTGGTGCGGCTTGGCCATGAAACTGGGCATGATGCCGAAACGCGCGCCGATCTCCTTGGTGCCGGTCTTGAACAGGATGGCCCGGTCCGCCTGCTCCAGCGCCTCGGAGAACCCGATGGCGGCCTCGTATACGCCCGGGCCGGTCTCGGTGTGCAGGCCCTCGATCGGCACCTTGAATGCCAGCATCTGGTCCATCAGCGCGTTGAAGAACTCGCGGTGCTGGTTCATGCGCAGCAGCGAATACCCGAACATGCCCGGCGTCAGGGTCTGCGGCGCCACGCCGTTCTTGGCGGCCCAGGTCTCGGGTGTCTCGAGGAAATTGAACCACTCGAACTCCATGCCGGTCATGACCTGGAAGCCCATTTTCTCGGCCCGCTTGAGCACCCGCTTCAAGGCCTGGCGCGGGCACTGCGCATGCGGCGTGCCGTCGGCGTTGACGAAGTCGCCGAGGAAAAACGGCGTGTTCGCATCCCACGGGATGTTGCGCGCGGTGTCCAGGTCGAGCCGGGCCAGCGCATCGGGAAAACCGTGTTGCCAGCCGGTGGCGGTGGTGTTGTCGTAGGTGACATCCATCATGTCCCAGCCCAGCACCACGTCGCAGAAGCCGAAACCGCCGGCCGGATAGGCTTCGGCCGCGCCGAGGAACTTGTCGATGTGCAGATTTTTGCCGCGCAACACGCCGTCGATGTCGCTGACCGCGACCTTGACCTTGGACGCACCGGACAATTGCACGCCCTTGATGGCGGGATGGATCTCGCCGCCCTGTCTGCTCTTCGTAGCCATGTCGCTCCTTCGAGATTCGTGCGGTCGCTCCGACCGCCGGCAACTGCCGCATGCACCCATGCAAGCGCACATTCTGACGCAAGAACCCGCGTGTTCAGACCCTTCTGCGCATGCCCAGCACCATCACCGCGCCGACGACGAGCAAGGCGCCCGCGACCTGCACCGGCGCGATCGACTGCCCCAGGATCATCCAGGCCATCACCAGCGCAAACACCGGCTCCACGTTCATGATGGCCGAGTTGCCGACCACGCCCAGGCGCGGCAACACGGTGAACATGATGGTGAAAGCCGTACCGTAGAGCGAGGTCAGGGCCGCCAGCCCCCACCAGCCGGCCGGGGCCGTCGGAAGATGAAAACCGCCTTGCACGGTCACGCTGGCCAGCGCGATCACACCGGCCAGGCCCAGCGTCGTGGCGGTACGCACCCGGCCATCGACATCGGCCGCTTCGTGCTGGGTGAACACCAATGCCGCACCGAAGGTGGCCGCCGCCGCGAGCGCGAACGCGACACCGACGCCGATGCGGCTCCATTGATCGGCCGCGCCCAGGCCGGAAGCGGCGCCGAGCACGTCGAGGGCCAGCGACAGGCCGAACAGGATCACCGGCATCGCGAGCAGGACCGCACGTTCGGGCGGCCGGCGGTAGATCAGCGCCGCCCACAACGCGGTCCACAGGGGATAGGTGTTGAACGCCAGCAAGGCCAGCGCAACGGGCAGGCGCGCGACGGCCGAATACAGGCACAGGCTTTGCACCCCTACCAGCAGGCCGATCACCGGCAGGTAACGCCGATGGCGCGCGTTGAACGCGACCGGCACCCGCTGCACGAACAGCAGCAAGGCGATGACCACGGTGGTGACGACGCTGCGAAACACCACGGCGGTGGCCACGTCGACGCCGTTGTTGAACGCGATGCGGGCGGCGACATGGTTGGCGCCCATCATCAGGGCGATCAGCAGCAGCGTGGAAAAGGCGCCAATGGTGAGCGCGCGGGTACCGGCGTTCATCGCTCGCCGTTCAGCTCAGGCCCGCCAGATGGGACTTGGCGGCGGTTGCCAGCCTTTCGTCGAAGGTGGCCAGCGGAGCCTTGAGTTCGGCGGCCAGCCACAGGTAGCAGGCGTCATAGGCGGACAGGCGATATCGGTCCGCAAGCGCAATGACCTCCGCCTCCTGCACACGATGCAGCTCAATGGCAAGGGCCTCGAGTTGTGCAATGCCGTCTTGCACGATCTGCCCCATTCCCTGGCGGCTCTTCTTGATCGCGACGTTGGCAATTTCAGCTTGCAGCAGATAGGGTGCATGCAGCAATCGATTGGCGATGTTCTGCTCCGCCTCGACGACCCAATGTTCGCGAAACAACAATGCAGCCAAGGTACTGCAATCGACAACGAGCGGTGTTCGCAGAATGAACGCGGTGGGTGGCTCTGCCACGAACAGAGACCGTGTCGCCGACCTGCTCACCGGGAATCCCGGTCCTGGCGAATGATGTCGACGCCAAGTGGGCCGTCGACAAATGGCTCCGGGTATTTTGCGCGCAATTCGGCTGCCACTTGTTCCACGGTTTTCCAGCCGCGACGAACAATCGGATGGCCGAACCTGTCCAGGCCAACCACGGTGCTGCGATGATCGCCGCTCATGGCAGCGTGCTCGTTGCGGGTAGCACTGGACAGCGCACCGGCGCCGGTTGTCTGCTCCAGCACAGCGCGTTCGATGATCGCCATCAACTCACCCTGCAGCGACCGGTGATTGCGCGCAGCCCGCTGGCGCAGCGCGTCTGCCCATGGCTCAGGCACATCCTTGACTGAAATATTGGGCATATTGGCTCCAGAACAGATCCTGGCGCCATACTAGCTCCAATATGCAGCACGATCAAGCTATCGCGTGGCTGGCTTGACGACCAGCATCGATCCCCATCTCCCGCATCGCCAGCCCCACCGCCTGCACCGCCTGGCGCATCTCGTCCGGCCCGATGGCACCGATGCAACCGACCCGGAAGGTCTCGATCTGCGTCAGCTTGCCGGGGTACAGGATGAAGCCGTGCTGCTTGGCGGCCTCGTAGAACGCCTTGAACTGGTACGCGGGATGGTCGGGCGCATGGAAGGTGACGATGATCGGTGCCTGCACCGCCGGATCCAGAAAGGGCTTGAAACCCAGCGCCGCCATACCCTGCACCAACACCTCGCAGTTGGCCGTGTAACGCGCCAGCCGCGCCGGCTGCCCGCCTTCTTCCTCGAACTGCCGGACCGCTTCGGCCAGCGCGACGACCACATGCGTGGGCGGCGTGAAACGCCATTGCGTCGTCTTTTCCATGTAGACGTATTGGTCGTGCAGGTCCATCGCCAGCGACTGGCTGTTGCCGGCGCAGCCGTCCAGGATGGCCTTGCGGATGAACACGAAACCCATGCCCGGCACGCCCTCCAAGCACTTGCCGCTGGCCGCGACCAGCGCATCGAAGCGGATCTTGCGCGCATCGATCTCCAGTGCGCCGAACGAACTCATCGCGTCGACGATCAGGCCCTTGCCGTGTTTCTCGCAGACGTCGGCCACGGCCTGCAGCGGGTTGAGCACGCCGGCACCGGTTTCGCAATGGATCAGCACCACATGGGAGATGCTGGCGTCGCCGCGCAGCCTGTCGTCGAGCGCTTCAGCCGATACCGGCCGGGATTCGTCGAACGTCAGCACGCTGCAGCGCCGGCCCATCATGGTCGTCAGCCTGGCGGCGCGCTTGCAGTAGGCGCCGTTGTCCAGCACCAGCACATGGCCATCCCGGGGAACGAGGGTGGCCACAGCGGCCTCGACACTGAACGTGCCGCTGCCCTGCAGCGGCCCCACCACATGCGAGTCCGCACCGTGCACGATCTGCAACAGGCTGCGGCGCAGGCCGGCGGTGACGGCATTGAAATCGGCATCCCACGAGCCCCAGTCGCGCAACATCGCCAGCTTGGTTCGCAGCGTCGTCGTCAAGGGGCCGGGGGTGAGAAGAATCTTGTCCCTGTCCATGGGCGGGTCCTTCATTGGTGAGACAGTAGAGGCTTGGCGCGGCTGGCCGTCGCAGGGGCACAACCTGCGACGGATTGTCCAATTGGGCCTTCTGCTTTGTCAATTGTTTTTTGTAGATTGTTGACAACTTGCAGTTTTGTGCTTCAATCCCGACATGCCCGTTCACGCACACGCCATGTCCACGACTCCCCCGCCATCCCCCACGATTGCCTTGTTGCAGTCGAGTTCGTTGACGATGGCGGTCCAGCAGGAGGTCGAACGCGCCATCCTGGCCGGCGAATACGCACCGGGCGACAAGCTCAACGAAGCGGCACTCGCACTCAAGCTCGGCGTCTCGCGCGGGCCGGTGCGCGAGGCCTTTCGCATGCTCGACGAAGCCGGCCTGGTGCGCACCGAGAAAAACCGCGGCGTGTTCGTGCGCGACATCCCGCTCGACGAGGCGCTCGAGATCTTCGAGTTGCGCGCGACGATGGAGGAGCTGGTCGGCCGGCGCCTCGCGGGCGCGATGACACCGGCGCAGCAGCAGGAGATCGAATCCCTGGTGCACGCGATGGAAGAGTCGGTCAAGGCCGCCGACTCGCACACCTACCATCTGCTGAACCTGCAGTTCCACGACCGCCTGGTCGAGATGGCCGGCAACCGCAAGCTGGCGGCGCTCTACCGCAAGCTGGTCAAGGAGATCTCGCTGTTTCGCCGCCTGAACCTGGCCGGTCGCAACGTGTTGCCGGTCTCGGCCCACGCGCACTGGGAGATCCTCGAAGCCATCAAGTCCGGCAACCCCGACACCGCCGGCCGTGCCTTGTTCGAGCATGCGATGAACAGCCGCACACGCACCATCGAAAACGAGGAGCAGCGCCACGGCGCCGAGTCCGCGTCCCACCCGTCCTGAAAGTTCCGTCCCCATGTTGAACGTCAACAACCGCGGCTACCAGCTGCCGAACACACCCACCGTCGTCGTCTGCGTCGACGGCTGCGAACCCGACTACCTGGCCCAGGCCGTGGCCACCGGCCACATGCCCTGGCTCAAGAAGACACTGGCCAAGGGCTCGGGCCTGATCGCCGACTGCGTCGTGCCCAGCTTCACGAACCCGAACAACCTGTCCATCGTCACCGGCGCGCCGCCCAGCGTGCACGGCATCTGCGGCAACTACCTGTATGACACCGCGACCGGCACCGAGGTCATGATGAACGACGCCAAGTGGTTGCGCGCGCCGACGCTGCTTGCGGCGCTGGCCGATGCCGGCAAGAAGGTCGCCGTTATCACCGCCAAGGACAAGCTGCGCGCCTTGCTCGGCCACAAGATGAAAGGCATCTGCTTCTCGTCCGAGAAGGCCGACCAGGTCACGCTGGCCGACAACGGCATCGAGAACGTGGTCGAGCTGGTCGGCAAGCCGGTGCCCGACGTCTACAGCGCCGAGTTGTCGGAGTTCGTGTTCGCCGCCGGCGTCAAGCTGATGCAGACCCAGCGGCCCGACGTGATGTACCTGTCGACCACCGACTACATCCAGCACAAGCACGCGCCCGGCACGGCCGGCGCGAACGCGTTCTACGCGATGATGGACGGTTACCTGGGCCAACTCGACGACATGGGTTGCGTGATCGCGCTCACCGCCGACCACGGCATGAACGCCAAGGCGGCGATGGACGGCACGCCGGACGTGTTCTACCTGCAGGACTGGTTCGACGCCTGGCTCGGCGAGAAGGCGGCCCGCGTGATCCTGCCGATCACCGACCCCTATGTCGTGCACCACGGCGCGCTGGGCTCGTTCGCCACCGTCTACCTGCCCAAGGACTGCGACGTGGCGGCCGCCTGCGAGCGGCTCGCCGCGGTCAAGGGCATGGAAGTCGTGCTCACGCGCGAGCAGGCCGCCCAACGGTTCGAGCTGCCGGCCGACCGCATCGGCGACATCGTCGTGGTGTCCGAACGTTTCACCGTGATCGGCACCAGCGCCGCGCGCCACGACCTGACGGCGCTGGAGGTGCCGCTGCGCTCGCACGGCGGCATCAGCGAACAACGCGTGCCGCTGATCCTGAACCGGGCCATGCCGGAGCTGGACCACAAGCGCCGGTTCCGCAATTTCGACGCCTTCGACCTGGCGCTGAACTTCGCGCAATAACACCCGCAGGAACGCAGCATGATCGAACAGTTCATCCTCGACCACCAGCTCAACGCCATGCGGCTGGCCGGC
>JBFIDI010000101.1:0-13870 GCA_041581405.1 Burkholderiaceae bacterium | reverse complement strand
GGCAGCCCGGGGGTCTACGAGCGGCTCGACGCCGCATGTGCGGACTTCTATGCCGGCTTCGCGGCGGTGATCGCGCGCAGCGGCGTGACGCTGCGCCTGCAGCATGCCGGGCCGCGTTTCGGCCTGTATTTCGGCATCGACGGCCCGGTCCGGGAGTACCGCAAGGCGGCATCGAAGAACCACGAGGCCGAGCGTTGCTTCGTGCGCGGGTGTTACGAGCGTGGTGTCTACTTCCAGCCGGCGGCCCATCACGGTTTCTCGGCCGTGCACGGAAAGGCCGAGCTGGACCAGGCGCTGGTCGCCATCGAGGGCGCATTGGGCGACGTGCGCGCCGCGGGTCTGGCGTCATGAGCACGATGACAGCCGGAGACGGCACGCTCCGCAGAGCCCCGTACCCTGTTTCGTTCCACGAAACATGCGTTGCGCGGACGCGGGCGAAGCGGTGACTATGATGGAAAAACAGGCCCGCGGGGACCACGCGATACGGCTTGCCGCCGCGATGGCGGCATGGTCGGCCTGCCTTGCCGGTGCCGCTGCTACAGGAGGGTTCGGATGCGTATCGCGTTGATTCATGTCGGCCAGGAGACCAACGACTTCAATCCGTCGCCGACCACGCTGCGCGACTACCAGTCCTTCGGCATCATCGAAGGCGAGGAGATCCTGCAGCGATTCCGCGGCCTGGGCCAGATCGGCGGCTACATCGAGGCCGTCGAGCAATCCGGCCAGCCGGTGGAGACGGTTCCCATCATCCGCGGCTGGGCCGTGGCCGGCGGGCGCATCGACCGCGAATCCTACGCATTCTTCGACCGCAAGATCCGCGCCGGGCTCGCCGCGGCGGGGCCGCTCGACGGCGTGGCGCTGCAACTGCATGGCGCCTGTGCCAGCGAAGACATGGACGATGTCGAGGGCGCGCAGTTGCAGGCCTGCCGCGACGTGCTGGGCCCGGACATCCCGATCGTGCTGGGGCTGGATCACCATGCCAACATCACGCGCAAGATGGTGGCGCTGGCCACGGCCATCGTCGGCCATCGCACGCAACCGCACGACCCGTTCGATACCGGCCGCATCGGCGCCGAGGTCCTGCTCGGGATCCTGTTCCATGGCGTGCGCCCGACCACGGCGTGGCGCAAGCTGCCGCTGCTGTCGCACCAGGAGCAGTTCCTGACCTCGCGCGCGCCGATGAAGACCTGGTTCGACCGTGCCCGCGCGATGGAAGCCGACCCCCGGGTGGTGCAGGCCTCCAACTACCCGATGCAGCCCTGGCTCGACGTGGCCGAGGGCGGCTGGTCGACCATCGTCGTGACCGACAACGACCCGGCGCTGGCCGAGCAGCTGGCGGACGAACTCGCCGACCTGGCCTGGTCGCTGCGGGCCGAGTTCCAGAAGAAGGACGCGGTGGCCATCGACGACGCGGTGCGCATGGCCGATGCCGCCGACAAGGGCCTGGTCGTGCTCAGCGATACCGGTGACACCGTGTTCGGCGGCGCGGCGGGCGACAGCAACCTGATTCTCGAGTCGATGCTGCGACTGGGCATCCGCGGCCGAGCCCTGGTGCCGCTGATCGCGCCCGAGACCGTTGCGCGGCTGGTGCGCGCCGGCGAGGGCGCGACGGTGACATTGCCGGTCGGCGGCAACGTGGCCACGGCGTTCTTCCAGCCGATCGAGGTCACCGGCACGGTGCGCCGCATCGCGGCGGGCAAGGTGAACCTCAAGCAGCACCACCAGGACGAGATCGACATGGGGCGCACCGTGGTGTTCGACGTCGGGCCGGTGACGCTGCTGATCAGCGAGTTGCGCGGGGTCGCCGGCAACCTGCCGGACGTCTACCGGGCGTTTGGCGTCGAGCCGCGGGACTACAAGATGGCGGTGCTCAAGACCGCGTCCAACTTCCAGTATTTCGCGTCCATCAGCTCGCAGGTGATCCGTGTCGACACCCGCGGCCCGGGCCAGTCCGACGTGTTCGGCCTGCCCTGGAAACGTATTCCCCGGCCGGTCTATCCGCTCGATCCGATCGACGATTGGCGCCAGGCCAGCGGTTGAGCGTCGGCAGATATCCACCGTGGCCCCCGTTTCGCGTGTTTATTGACCCACCCTGAGAGGAAACATCACCATGAAAACCAATCTCGTCCGCCGTTCCGTACTGATGGCCGGCTCGCTGCTGGCTGCCGGTGCGCTGGTCCTGCCGACGCTGGCGCAGGCGCAGGCACTCAAACCGGGCAAGTTGCGCGTGGCCATCCTGGCCGACATCGCGAACTTCGACCCGGCGCAGTTTTCCTCGGTGAACTTCCCGTTGATCAAGAACCTGTACGACAGCCTGATCGAATACACGGCCGAAGGGCAGGCGATTCCGAGCCTGGCCAGCGCCTGGCAGATCGGCGCCGGCAACAACTCGGTGACGCTGACGCTGCGCAAGGACGTGAAATTCCACAGCGGTGCACCGTTCAACGCCGAGGCGGTGGCGGCCACGCTGAAGAAGTCCGCCGACCCCAAGACCGGCAAGAACGTGTACCCGACGATGTCGGTGGTCAAGGACTGGACCGTGGTCGATCCGTACACGATCCGGCTCAACTTCAACAACCCGGTGCCCGACAAGCAGATCACCGACCTGCTGCAGTTCATCTCGCCGATCGAGCCGGCCGGTATCGAGACCGCCGAGACCAAGCCCGCGGGCACCGGTGCCTACATGCTGGCCGAGCGGGTGCTGGGCCAGCGCGTGCGCATGGTGGTCAACCCCAACTACTGGCGCGCCGAGAAGCCGTTGATCAGCGAGGTCACGCTGACGGTGTTCAGCGACAACGACGCCGCCAGTGCGGCGCTGGAGTCCGGTTCGGTCGACATCGTCTACGGCGGCAGCTCGCGTTCGGCGCTGCGCCTGCGCAATGCCGGCAACCAGCTGATCCAGGGTCCGGGCCCGCTGGTGCAGGTGTTCCGCATCAACAGCACGCAGGGGCCGTTCAAGAACGACAAGTTCCGCCAGGCCTTCAACCACCTGATGGACCGCGCCGCGATCCTGCAGATCGGTTATGCCGGCCTGGGACAGGTCACCGCCTTGCCCTGGGCCCCGGCCAGCCCGGCGGTCGACAAGTCGTATGACACCAAGTACGCGTTCGACCTGGACAAGGCCAAGGCCTTGCTCAAGGAGTCCGGGCTGTCCGAGGCCGCGATGAACGACTGGAAGATGCTGGTCAACGGCGGCGACCAGGCGTCGCTGGCGATCAGCCAGGTGGTGCAGAGCACGCTGGCCAAGGTCGGCATCAAGATCGAACTCGACCTCAAGCAGGGCTCGGAATACATCGACGCCTTGCTCGGCGGCAAGTTCGCCGCCACCTTCGGCGGCATCGGCAATGTGCAGAAATTCCCGACCCGCGTGGCGACCAACAGCATCTACCGCACGGTCAAGAACCCGGTGCTCGGCGATCCGCATCCGCATCCGGCCTACGTCGCGGCGATCGAACGCGTGAACACCGCGTTCGGCTCCGACGTCAAGCCCGCCTACGACAACCTGAACAAGGTGCTGGTCGAGTCGGCGTTCGCGATCCCGACCAATACCTACGACATCGGCCTGATCGTCGCCTCGCCCAAGGTGGGCGGCATCTCGCGCGAGATCGACAACATGCTGGTCGTTCGTACCATCGGGCTGCGTTGACCTGCGCATGACGACGCCGACCGCCGTGCCACGCGAGGTCGACGTCGCGCCCACGACCGGCGGTGCGGCCCCCACGGGCCCGATGACCGAACCGCTGCTGTCGGTGCGCGGCCTGACCGTGACCTTCGTCGGTTCCGGCCGTGCGGTGCCGGCGGTGCGCGGCATCGACTTCGACGTGCACGCCGACGAGGTGCTGGGCATCGTCGGCGAATCGGGTTCGGGCAAGAGCGTGACCTCGCTGGCCATCAGCGGCCTGCTCGACGACACGGCGCAGGTGCAGGGATCGATCCGCCTCGGCGGCGTCGAGGTCACGACGCTGGACGCGGAGAGCCTGCGCCAGATGCGCGGGCGCGACGTGGGCATGGTGTTCCAGGATCCGACGACCACGCTCAATCCGGTGTTGCCGATCGGCCGCCAGGTGATCGAAGGGCAGGTCGCGCACGGCCAGGTCGCGCGTGGCCAGGCCCGCGCACGGGCGATCGAACTGCTGCGCGAGGTCGACATTCCCGATCCGCAGGGCCGGGTCGACCAGTTCCCGCACCAGTTCTCCGGCGGCATGCGCCAGCGCGCGGTGATCGCGATGGCCATGGCCGGCAAGCCGCGGCTCATCATTGCCGACGAGCCGACCACGGCGCTGGACGTGACCGTGCAGGCCCAGGTGTTGTCGGTGCTGGCGCGGCGCCAGCGCGACACCGGCGCCGCGGTGATCCTGATCACGCACGACCTGGGCGTGGTGGCCGAAGTCGCCCACCGTGTCGCCGTGATGTATGGCGGGCGCATCGTGGAGTCCGGTTCGGTGCAGACCATCTTCCGCCAGCCGCGCCATCCGTACACCGTGGGCCTGTTGCGCAGCGTGCCGCGGATCGACACCGTCGACGAGCGGCTGGTGCCCATTCCCGGCCAGCCTCCGAGTCCGGCCCGGCTGCCCGGCGGCTGCAGTTTTCATCCGCGTTGTGCGATCGGACGCGAGCGGCCGCTGTGCGCGCAGCAGACGCCGGAGCTGCGCGACGTGGGCGACGCGCATGCGAGCGCGTGCCACTTTCCCGACGAAGTGGCCGGCCTGTTGCGCGACACCGCTGCGGGTGCCGCGCGGCCGACGGCCGCGGGCACGCCGGTGCGGCCCGTGCCGCAAGCGGGTACACCGGCCGGCGAGGCCGCGCCACCGGCGGGCACGCCCTTGCTGGAAGTCGACCGCCTGCAGGTGTTTTTTCCGGTCAAGGCCGGACTGCTGCGCCGGCGCGTGGGCTGGGTGCGCGCGGTCGACGGCGTCAGCCTGACCGTGCGCGCCGGCGAGACGGTGGGGCTGGTCGGCGAATCGGGCTGCGGCAAGACCACGACCGGCCGCGCCATCATGGGCCTGGTGCCGACCTCGCACGGCACGGTGCGTTTCGACGGGCGCGACATCACGCACCTGGCGCCGGCCGAGATGCGCAAGGTGCGCCGCAACATGCAGTACATCTTCCAGGATCCGTATTCCTCGCTGAACCCGATCAAGACGGTGGGCGAGATCGTCGCCGAGCCGCTGCGTATCCACGGCCTGTACGACGAGGCCGGCGGCGCGCGCTGGGTCTCCGAACTGTTCGACCTCGTGGGCCTGCCCTCGAGCATGGTGAACCGCTTTCCGCAGGAGTTCTCGGGCGGCCAGCGCCAGCGCATCGGTATCGCGCGGGCGCTGGCGCTCAAGCCGCGGCTGCTGATCCTGGACGAGCCGGTGGCCGCGCTCGACGTGTCGATCCAGGCCCAGGTGATCAACCTGCTGCAGGACCTGCAACGCGACCTCGGCCTGGCCTACCTGTTCATCGCGCACGACCTGTCGGTGGTGCGGCATATCTCGAACCGGGTCGCGGTGATGTACCTGGGGCGCATCGTCGAGGAGAGCGAGCGCACCAGCCTGTACGAGCATCCGATGCATCCCTACACCCAGTCGCTGCTGTCGGCCGTGCCGGTGCCCGACCCGTCGACACGCGACAGCCGCAAGCGCATCATCCTGGAGGGCGACATACCGAACCCGGCGGCGCCGCCGGCCGGCTGCCATTTCCACCCGCGCTGTTTCAAGGCCAGCGCGGTATGCCGGACCGAAACGCCGGTGTTCCGGGCCGTTGCCGGATTGCCGACTCACGTGGCCTGCCACCATGCCGGCCCGGTCGATGCGGCTGCCGGCGACCTGGCGCCGACGCCGGCGACGGAGGCATCGGCATGACACCGATGGGTCGTCGCAGCCTGGACGTGCTTCGGCGGCTGGCGCAGCGCAAGGGCGCGATGCTCGGCCTGCTGTTCCTGGCCGTGCTGGTCGTCACCACCAGCTTGGCCCGCTGGATCCTGCCGTTCGATGCCCTGACGCAGGACTTCACCGCCATCCTGCAAGGCCCGAACCGGGTGCACTGGTTCGGTACCGACGAGCTCGGCCGCGACATCCTCGCGCGCGTGGTCTATGGCGCACGCACCTCGCTGATCACCGCGGGCGGCGCCGTGGCGATCGCCGCCGTCATCGGCGTGCCGATCGGCCTGGTGGCCGGCTTCTTCGGCGGCTGGCGCGACACGCTGCTGATGCGTTTCGTCGACGTGTTGTTGTCCTTGCCCGGCATCCTGTTCGCGATGGCGCTGATCGCCGTGCTCGGACGCAGCCAGACGGCGGCGCTGGTGGCCGTGGGCATCACCGGCATCCCGAGTTTTGCGCGCATCACGCGGGCGCAGGTGCTGTCGCTGCGCAAGCGCGACTTCGTCACGGCGGTCGAGGCGCTGGGCGGCTCGGCCGGCTACAACATGTTCCGGACCGTGTTGCCCAACTCCTGGAGCCCGATCCTGGTGCAGGTGGTGATCCTGTCGTCGGTGGCCATCCTGATCGAGGCCTCGCTGGCCTTCCTGGGGGTCGGCATTCCGCCGCCGACGCCGAGCTGGGGCGAGATGCTGCGCACCGGCAAGACCTTTCTGTACGACTCGCCGACCTATGCGGTGTTGCCCGGCCTGGTGCTGACCTTCACCATCCTGTCGCTGGACACGATCGGCCGCGCGCTGGCCGGCGTGCTGGCCGATCGCCACGAGAGCGTGGCCGACAGCGGCGACGCCGCGGGGAGCCGCCCATGATGGGTTTCGTGCTGCGCCGGCTGGCGCAACTGCTGCCGGTGCTGCTGATCGCATCCACCGGCATCTGGGCCATGATCTATGCCGTGCCCGGTTCGCCGATCGGCGCCATCGTCGGCGAGAACGCCACGCCGGAGCAGATCCAGGCCGCGATGGTGCGCCTGGGCCTGGACCAGCCGATGGCGGTGCAGTACTGGAGCTGGTTGCGCAATGCGCTGGTCGGCGACTTCGGGTTGTCGATCCAGAACCGCGAACCGGTGCTCGACCTGATCGTGCAGCGGATTCCGGCCACGATCCAGCTCGGCGTGTCGGCCACCGTCGTCGGCCTGCTGCTGGGTGTGCCGGTGGCGGTCATCAGTGCGCTCAGGCCCGGCTCCTGGGTCGACCGCTGGCTCAGCGGCTGGAGCGCGCTGGCGCTGGGCGTGCCGACCTTCTGGCTCGGCATCCTGCTGATCCTGCTGTTCGCCGTGTATCTGCGCTGGTTGCCGTCGGCCTCGGGCTATGTGTCGATCTGGGAGTCGCCCTGGCAGGCGCTGCGCAACGTGTTGCTGCCGGCGGTGACGCTGGGCGTGTACGTGTCGGGCATCTTCGCGCGTTTCCTGCGCGCCTCGCTGCTGGGCGAGTTGCGCGCCGACTATGTGCGCACCGCCCGTTCGAAAGGACTGCTCGAGCGCGACGTGGTCGGCCGCCACGTGATGCGCAACGCCTTGCTGCCGTTCGTGACCATCGTCGGCCTGATGATGGCGACCTTCATCGGCGGCACCGTCGTGACCGAGGCGGTGTTCACCTATCCGGGCCTGGGCCGGCTGCTGATCCAGGCCATCCACACCCGCGACTACCCGCTGATCCAGGGTTGCATCCTGTTCATCCTGGTGGTGTTCGTGCTGATCAACCTGGCGGTCGACATGTTGTACGCGTATATCGATCCGCGGATCGATTACGCATGAAGCCGGCAGGGGCGTCGCCTCACTCCCTGCTGCGCCTGGCGGGCCGGCCCGCGTCGCACTCAGGGCGGGTCTTTCGCGCGCGTCTTGCTCACGGCGCTGAAGATGCCGATACCGAGCAGGATCAAGGCGCCGATCCCGATGTAGACGTGCGGAATACCGGCTTCGACGGCGCCCCAGATCGCGCCGCCGAGGAAGATGATGAAACCCAGCATGTAAAGTGCAAACGACATGGCGGAACCCTCGGAATATGGATGCCGAGAGTGTCGGTGCGTGCCAGGTCGTCGCCTATCGGCGCAAAGACTGCGTGGTTGTAGGCCTTCGCCTACTGTCGCGAAGCCGTGGCGGATGCCAGGGCGCGGTGTACGCGTTCGAGGATCTCCGCGTGCCGGCCTTCCCCCGCCCGCGCGGTCGCATCGGTCGGCGGCTGTGCCAGCGTGAAATTCCCGATATCGTCGCGTCCGCGCACCAGCATCGCCAGCGGTCGGACGCCACCGTCTTGCCGCACGCTCGGCGCCACGTACCGGATCGCGATGCCGATGCGGGCTTCGCTGGAGAGGTTGGCCATGGAGCCGTGCACGATCCACAGGTGGTGCAGCGACATCTGGCCGGCTTGCAGCACCAGATCGACGGCCTGTGTTTCGTCCACCGCCACTGCGATTTCCTGGCCGCGCGACAAGGCGTTGTTCTCGGCCCAGGTGTCGCGTTGCGGCAGATGGGGTTGCCGATGCGAGCCCGGGATCACGCGCATGCAGCCGTTGTGCGGCGTCACCGGGCCGAGCGCGACCCAGGCGGTGGCGACTTCCATCGGCGACAGGCCCCAGTAGGCTCCGTCCTGGTGCCAGCTGACAAAGGTCTTGTCGCCCGGCATCTTGACGAACCAGCTGGTGTTCCAGGCCAGCAGGTCGGGGCCCAGCACTTGCTGCACGGCGTCGAGGATGCCGGGCTCGCGGGTCAATGCGTCGACCCAGGGCAACACGAAATGGGTATCGGCGTAGACCTGCCAGCGCCGCGAGGCGGGCAAGGCGTCGAGCCGGCTCCGGTGGTCGGCATGGAAGTCGAGATACCGTTGCCGGTAATGCGCCGCCTGCTGCGGGCTCAGCGCGGCCAGGGGACAGACAAAACCGTCGGCATCGAAACGCGATCGCATCGGCGACGGCGCCGACGACGGGTTCGATGTCGCGCCCGCCATGTCGACTCCCGCCCGGATGCCGCGCTCAGATCGTGATCTTGCGCGCGCGCGCCACCACCGGCCAGCTGGCGTCGGCCACACCCTTGTGCACCGCCCAGACGTCGCTGTGCAGCGCCATCGTCGGGCAGATATGGCGCGGGATGCCGTACACCACGTCGCCCACCTGGTATTCGGTGGCGCGCGGCGTCTGCACCACCAGGTGTTCCTCGCTTTGCGAGACCAGCGCCGCGTCTTCCAGGCCCATCAGGCGCACGCGGGGCTGCGGCATCTCGGCGGCGACCGCCTTGTGGCCCAGGTCCAGGCACAGCCGGTCCGCCGTGGGTTTGCTGATCACGCGGGTCATCAGCATGGCGCCGTTGAGGAAGTGGTGGTCCGGGCAGACCTCGGCCTGGCCGAAATCCCACAACACCGTGGTGCCGGCACCGACCTCGGTGTCGGGACGCTGCGCCAGCACGGCGAAGGTCGGGGTGCCGCTGGCGATCAGGCGCGGCACCGGGAGTTTTTCAGCCAGCATCTGCTCGCGCAGCTGCCACACCGGCGCAAATGCGGCGTCCACCTGGCGGGCCAGCTCGTGGCTGTCGGTGTTGCGCAGGTGACCGTCGTAGGCGTGCAGGCCACCCACGGTGATGCCGGGCGCCTTGCACATGGCGCGGTACAGGTCGGCGGCCGCGGCGTCGGGAATGATGCCGGTGCGGTTCATGCCCACGTTCAGGTCCAGGTACAGCGTGATCGACACGTTTTCGGCGACCGCGACGCGGCTGATCGCCTCGAGGTTGGCCGTATCGTCGACCAGCGTGGCGAACCGGGTGTCCGGAAAGCGGCGCATCAGCGCCACCAGCCGCACGATGTTCGGCCCCACGGGCTGGTAGGCCAGCAGGATGTCCTCGCCACCGGCGGCGGCCGTCATCTCGGCCTCGGCGATGGTCGAGACCTTGAACTTGTGGATGCCGGCCTTGCGCTTGAGAGCGATGATCTGCGGCAACTTGTGCGTCTTCACGTGCGGGCGCAGGCGATCGGCGCCGCCGGCCATCGCGACCATGCGCTTGAGGTTCTGCTCGACGCGATCGGGATACACCAGCACGGTGGGCGTGGGGATGGCGGCGGCGTTGGAGATGGTGTACCAGTCGGACACGGTGGGCTTTCGTCGGTTGCGGGTTCGGACCCGGAAAAGGGTATGGGGGTATTGCAGGCGGGCGCAATCGCCGCTCGGACTCCCACGGCGGTCATCTTAGCGGGGCCGGTGATGGCGGTCGGTACGGGGCTGTTTCGTCGGGTGAAATACCGATGCCGCCGCTGCCGGCTTCCCATTGGCGCGCGGTCCCCCGCCGTCCGTGTCAACCCCCAGGATATACATGCGAGCAGTGCATGGTTAAGGGCCTTCGCGGCATGTCCTGCGCTACGCTGGCCTCCACGGGCTTCAAGGGCCGAGGTTTGTGTTGTGCCTGACGGACTGTGCCCATCCCAACCAAGGAGGTGACCATGCTGTTCGATCGAATTTCCCGGTGGCTGGTGATTGCGTCGATGGCGACACTGTCGTTGTCTGCGGGCGCGATGACCAAGACCTACGTCTTCGGCCTGGACGGCATGCAGGAGGTCCCGCTGGCCGCGGTGCCATCAAGTGCCATCGGCAGTGCAACGGTGACCGTCGACGACAGCCTGGACCTGATCACCTTCTACGGCACGGTATTCGGCCTGGACTTCGCCTCCGTGGTGGGCGGCCATATCCACGCGGCTCCGGCGGGTGTAGGCGGGCCGGTCGTCTTCGATCTGGCTCCGGCACTGGATTTCTTCGGTCCCGTGTCGATCGGCGGATTGCCACCGGTGCCGACCAGCATGGCGTTCGGTGGTGTCGGCAAAGCGCTGCCGGTGGGGCTGGCCTCGGCCATCAACGCCATGCCATCCGATTTCTACATCAACATCCATACGGCGGCTTATCCGAGTGGTGAGGTGAGAGGCCAGTTCGCGGCGGCGATCCCGGAGCCGTCGATCTATGTCCTGATGGGGGCGGGCTTGGGGCTGCTGGGTTTCGTGGCCCGGCGCCGTCGCCACACACGCTGAACCCGCGATCGATTGCTGCAACGACGCCCATGGCGGCCGAACGGTCGCCATGGGCGTTTGCACGTGCCGACGCTGGCGGCTTCAATCCGCCAGCGTGAACAACGGTATGTCCCGCTTGACCGCCAGCGTTTGCAGCTGGCGCCGGGTCTGCGTCGCGAGGAAACGCGCGATCGCCTCGTGGGTCCCGGGTGCCGTCATCGTGGTCCGGTCCATGTCCGCGATACCCGCCGCGGTGCACAGGGCCGCTGCGAAATGGGGCTCCAGTGCCGCCATGGCCACCCTTCCGTCCTTGCAGGCGTAGACCCGGTATCCGGCATGGGCACCCCCGACGGCGCCGGCAGGTGTCGTCAGCCCCCAGTTGCGGGGCAGCCCGAGGTAGGCCGCAGCCTCGCCCAGGGCCACTTGCGCGTGGCTGCCCTTGCCGGCGACCCGTTGCCGCAACAAGGCAGCCAGCACGGCTTCGACCGCCATCAGCGAGCCGCCCATGTCGGCGAACAGGCTGGGCGGCAGTTCGAGACCGCTCACCAACCCGTGTTCGGCCATGTAGGTGAGGTCGTGGCCGGGTTCTTCGGCCCGTTCGCCGCGGCTGCCGACGATGTCGACCTGGCAGAGCCGGGGCCAGGCCTTGTGCAGCGTGGCCCAGTCCATGCCGAGCTTGCGCAGGGCCGATGGCCGGAACGAGGTCAGCAACACGTCGGTGCGGGCCAGTTGCCGGTGCACCGCCTTGCGGCCGGCCTCGAGCCGCAGGTCGACGCAGGACAGCTTGATGCCCTCGTGCAGCGTTTCGTAGGCGCCGCGCCGGTACAGCGCCAGCGGATCGCCGGACGGGGGTTCGACCTTGCTGCAGCTGGCGCCCATGGCCTTGAGGCGCATCAGCGCGGCCGGGCCCGGGATGTTGAGCGCCAGGCTCAGGATACGGACGCCGCGCAGGGGCTTGAACGCGGCCGGCGGGCGGGGGGATGTCGTGGTTCGGGTCGTGGGCATGGTGGCTGCAATTTACCGCATCGCACCGGACGCGGCGCCGGCGCGACTGCGCAGGCCATGGCCGCGCAGCGCACCGCGCGCCCCCGGATCTCCGCCAGCAGCCTCAGGGCTCGGCGAAGTCCAGTGGCAAGCCGACATAGTTCTCGGCCAGCGAACGCGCCGCGGCTTCGGAGTGGATCAGGTAGTCCAGCTCGGCTTCCTGCACCTTCTGGCCGAAGCCGGCGGTGTCGGGGAAGCGGTGCATCAGCGACGTGAACCACCAGGAAAAACGCTCGGCCTTCCAGACACGGCGCAGGCAGCGGTCGGAATAGTGGTCGATGCCGGCATCGGACTTTTCGCGGTAGTGTTCGATCAGCGCGCCCGAGAGGTACTTGACGTCGCTGGCGGCCAGGTTCAGCCCCTTGGCGCCGGTCGGGGGCACGATATGGGCCGCGTCGCCGGCCAGGAACAGGTGGCCGAATCGCATCGGTTCGGCCACGAAGCTGCGCAGCGGGGCAATGCTTTTTTCGATCGACGGGCCGGTGACCAGGTTGTCGCGAGCCTGCGGGTCGAGCCGTGCGCGCAATTCGTTCCAGAAGGCCTCGTCCGACCACTGCGCGACCGTGTCGGAGAGTTCGCATTGCACGTAGTAGCGGCTGCGCGTCGCGCTGCGCATCGAGCACAGCGCGAAGCCGCGTTCGGTATTGGCATAGATCAGCTCGTGCGACACCGGCGGCACGTCGGCCAGGATGCCGAGCCAGCCGAACGGATAGACCTTTTCGTAGGTCGTGAGCGCGTGCTGCGGCACGCTGGCACGGCATACGCCATGGAAACCGTCGCAGCCGGCAATGAAGTCGCAATCGAGTGCATGTTGTTGCGGCCCGTCGATGCCGTCGGTCTGGTACAACACGCGCGGCCGCGGGCCGTCGAAGTCGTGCACGCTGACATGGGAGGCGCTGTATACGGTCGTCAGTCCGGCGGCGCTGCGCGCGTCCATCAGGTCGTGCGTCACCTCGGTCTGGCCGTAGACCATCACCGATTTGCCGCCGGTGAGTTGCCGCATGTCGATGCGGTGGCGCCGGCCCTTGAACAGCATCTCGAATCCGCCATGCACCAGCCCTTCCTTGTGCATGCGCGTGCCCACGCCGGCTTCGTCCAGCATGTCGACACAGACCTGTTCCAGCACGCCGGCACGGATGCGGCCCAGCACGTAGTCCGCGCTCTGGCGTTCGATGATGACGGCGTCGATGCCGGCCTTGTACAGCAACTGCCCGAGCAGCAGGCCGGACGGGCCCGCTCCGATGATCGCAACCTGGGTACGCATGGTGCTTGTCTCCTGCAGGAATTCCACTGCCGCGAGCATAGGTCGCGGTGGTCCCCGGCGACAAGCCGCTGGTACACCCAGTGTGCGATCATCGAACCGCTTGTGCGATAGTCGCACAGGTTTTTGGCGCCACGCGCAGCGGCGCCAGGGAGTGGATCTTGGACAAGGCGGATCGCATCGACGGCATGGCCAAGGGGCTGGCGGTGCTGGAGAGTTTCGATACCGAGCGCCAGCGCCTCAATGCGACGCTGGCCGCGCAACGCGCGGGCCTGAGCCGGGCGGCGGCGCGGCGCCACCTGCTGACGCTGGCCGACCTGGGATACCTGGAGACGGATGGCAGCTACTACTGGTTGTCGCCCAAGGTGCTGCGATTCGCCGGCAGCTACCTGTCGTCGGCGCGCCTGCCGCGCGTGCTGCAGCCGACGCTGAGCCGCATCGCGGCACAGACCCACGGCGCCTTCTCCTGCGTGGTGCTCGACGGCGACGAGGTCGTGATCATTGCCAACAGCGGGCAGGGCTTCAATCTCGCGCCGGCCGCGCCGACGCGCCTGCACGCGTATGGCCTGCACCTGGGGGCGCGGTTGCCGGCGCATGCCACATCGACGGGCCAACTGCTGCTGGCCGCCAAGTCACGCCCGGAACTGGCGCTCTGGCTGCGCGGG
>JBFIDI010000100.1:0-13958 GCA_041581405.1 Burkholderiaceae bacterium | reverse complement strand
GGTGTTCAGCCGGGTCAAGCCGCGGCTGGCGGTGTATTACCACTTCGTGTTGCTGGGTACGCCGACGATCCCGGCCGTGACCGAGAAGGAAGTCATCGACATGACACGCAAGACCTATGACGGGCCCTTGCTGATCGGCGAGGACCTGATGGCGTTTCGCCTCGAACGCGACCGGGTCGAGCCCCTGGCCGCGCGCACGCCCTGAGCGGCGCGGCCATTCACTCGATCGTCACGCCATCCGCGCCGGCTTGCCGCGCCGACGCATCGCCTCGAAACACAGGGCAGTTCAACACCACCACTACCACCGCTGAGGTCCGCATGAAACGTCGACAACTGGTTCAGGCATTGGGCAGTTCGGCCGCACTGGCCGCTTTTTCCGTCCGCGCGCAGGCATGGCCCACGCGCTCGGTCCGCATCGTCGTGGCCTTTGCCCCCGGCGGGCCGGCCGACATCGTCGCGCGGCTGATCGCGCAGGCCTTGCAGGACAAGCTCGGCCAGTCGGTGGTGGTCGACAACAAGGGCGGCGCCGGCGGCAACATCGCCGCGCGCCTGATCGCACGGGAGGCGGCGGACGGATACACCTTGCTCGTCACCACCAGTTCGATCGCCGTCAACCAGACGCTGTACAAGGATCCGGGCTTCGACGTCGCGCGCGACTTCACGCCGATCGCGCTGATCGCGGCCAGCCCCAACGTGTTGATCGCGCATCCCAGCGAGCCGACCCACAACCTGAAGGACTTCCTGAGCCAGAACAAGGGCAAGACCGTCTCCTATGGCTCGGCCGGCATCGGCAGCACGCCGCACCTGACCGGCGACCATGTGCTGCGTGTGCTCGGCGGCCTGGACGCGACCCATGTGCCGTACCAGGGCGCGGCACCGGCCCTGCAGGCCACCGCCGCCAACCATGTACCGATCGCCAGCATCGCCCTGCCGCCGGCGGTACCCCTGGTGCGCGCCGGCAAGGTCAAGGCGCTGGCCGTCACCAGCGTCAAGCGCAACCCGGCCCTGCCCGACGTGCCCACGGTCGCCGAGTCCGGCTTTCCCGACTTCGAGGACTACACCTGGGTCGGCCTGTTCGCGCCGGCCCGCCTGCCCGGCGAGATCGTCGCGCGGCTCAACAGCATCCTGGTCGAGGCCTTGCAGAAACAGGAGATGCGCGATCGCCTCGCCGGCGCCGGCCTGGAAGTGCAGACCGGGAGCCCGTCCGAATTCTCCGCCTACCTGGGCCGCGAAGTGGTCAAGTGGGGGCGCATCGTCAAGCAGACTGGAGTCACACCGCAATGAGCAACAACAACAACAGCAACAGCCATCCCGCGCCGGCCCCCGGTGCCCAGGGTCATGTCCGGCGCATCGTCACCGGTCACGATGCGCAGGGCCGCTCCATCGTCACGCACGATGGCGCGGCGCCATCGGTGCACACGAATCCGAAACGCGTGGGTTATTGCATGACGCAGTTGTGGATGACCGACCAGACACCGGCCTTCGTCGGCAACGAGGCGGATCCGACCTCGCGCCCGGTGACGCTGGAGCCGCCGCGCAACGGCACGGTCGTGCGGATCGTCGAGTTCGGGCCCGAAGGCGAATGGCTGGACAAGATCGACCCGCAGGCCACACGGGAGGCCTGGGCCGCCATCGGTACCGACAAGGCCTCGACCAACCGGCAAGGCACGGCCAAGCACCCGTTCATGCACCGCACCCAGACGGTCGACTACTGCCTGGTGCTCGACGGCGAGATCACGCTGGTGCTGGACCAGGAAGAGGTCCTGATGCGCGCCGGCGACTTCGCCGTCGAACGCGGTACGAACCACGCGTGGGCGAATCGTTCCGGCAAGCCTTGCCGGGTGTTGTTCGTGCTGATCGACGGGCAGTTCGACCCGGCGATCGCGAACACGTTCACGGATGCACACTGACGACCTGCGGGCCGCGCCCGCCGCCGTCGTTCCCGTTTTTTTTCTCCACCCAATCCGACCAGACGACCGATCCTCCATGGCAGAACATCTCATCCCCATCCACAGCTCTCTCGACCTGGCAACCGCCAGCCGCATCACCGACGAAGCCCTGCGGCTTCGCCAGGCCCATCACCTGTTGCCGCTGGCCGTCGCGGTGCTGGACGCGGGTGGCAACACCGTGAGTTTTCGGCGTGAAGACGGTTGCGGCGTGTTGCGCCACGACATCGCGCTGGGCAAGGCCTGGGGGGCCCTGGGCATGGGCATGGCGACGCGGCAGATTCGCGACCGCCTGTCCAATCGCCCAACCTTCCAGTCCGCGTTGTCGGCCGCATCCGACGGGCGCTTCATTCCGACGCCCGGCGGCGTGCTGATCCTCGATGCACGCGGCGTGGCCATCGGCGCCGTCGGCATCAGCGGCGATGCGTCCGACAAGGACGAGTTCTGCGCCATCGAGGCGATCAAGACCGCAGGCCTGACGCCCGAGCCCCCCGCGGCCGCACCCGACTGGAACAGCGGCGCGCTGTAGATCTTCAACCCCTTCCGAAACACTGCGATGAAACAATCCCTTCTTGGCCGCTGCCTGGGCCTGCTGATGGTGCTGGCGGCAACACAGGCCGCCGCACAGACCTATCCCCAGGGACCGGTCCGTCTGATCGTCCCGCTGACCGCGGGATCGGGCGCCGACACCGCGGCTCGCCTGCTGGCCCAGCCCCTGGGCAAGATCTGGAAACAATCGGTCGTGATCGACAACCGCCCGGGAGCCGGTGGCCTCATCGGCACGGCGGCGGCCGTGGCGGCGGAGCCCAACGGACTGACCCTGCTGTTCCAGTCCGCGGGTTACGCGGCCAACCCCGCGGTGTTCAAGAAGTTGCCCTACGACGCCAGCAATACCCTGGTGGACGTCGGCCTGGTCGGCGCCACGCAATACGTGCTCGTGACCTCGCCCGGCGGCCCCTACAAGACGCTGAAGGACCTGGTGGCCGCGGCCCGTGCCAAGCCCGAC
The DNA here is from genome assembly GCA_041581405.1 of Burkholderiaceae bacterium. Lineage (GTDB taxonomy): Bacteria > Pseudomonadota > Gammaproteobacteria > Burkholderiales > Burkholderiaceae_C > CAISIP01. The sequence goes on along the minus strand of JBFIDI010000100.1, from coordinate 11,006 downwards.
GACGTGACCTACGGCTCGGTCGGCATCGGCAGCTCCACGCACTTCGCGGCCGAATATTTCAGCCAGTCGGCCGGTATCCGCACCATGCACGTTCCGTACAAGGGCGGGCCCGAGGTGATCCAGGATGTCATGGCCGGGCGCATCGGTTTCGCGATGGCTTCGCTGAGCACGGCCCTGGGCCAGATCCGCGGCGGCAAGTTGCTCGCGCTCGGTGTGGCCGGACCGGCACGGGCCGACAGCGCGCCCGAGATCCCGACCATCGCGGAGCAGGGTTACCCCAGCGTCGACATGCAGCTGTGGTTCGGCATCTGGGCGCCGGCACAGACCCCGGCCGCGGTGGTCCAGCAGATCAACGCCGATCTGCGGCGGGCGATGCAGGACCCGGAGTTCCAGACCGGATTTGCCAAGGCGGGCATGAAGAGCCAGGCCATGGAGCCCGCCGAGTTTGCACGCTTCGTGCGCAACGAGATGCTGAAGTTCCAGAAGACGGCCAAGGACGCGGGGATCGAACCCCAATAACGCGGCGCCCCGACGGTGTCGGCCCGCCGCCACCGGCGGCCGGCATCGACGGTCCAGGACCGTCTGCCCCTTGCGGGACCGTCGGGATACCCGCGGGGCGCGCCAGCCGCAAGCCGCAAGCCGCAAGCCGCAAGCCGCAAGCCGCAAGCCGGCGAACGCTAGGCGGCGGAGGCCTGCGCCACGTGCCCCAGTTCCCGGGCCTGGCTCGCCACCACGTTGGTGGTGCGCGTGTAGTGCTCGCCCAGCAAGCGGATCGCGTCGTCGGAGCGCCCTTCGATGGCCGCCTCGAAGATGGCGACGTGTTCGGCATGTTCGTTGCGCGAGCTGAAGGTCTTGCCGGCGGCCAGCTGCCGGAAGCGGTAGGCCTCGTCGGCCAGCGTATCGCAGAACGTGCGCAACCAGCGTGAGGGGCAACGCGACAACAGCGCCCGGTGGAATTCCAGGTGCAGCGACTCCCAGGCCGGATTGGTGACGTAGTGCTCCTCGGACAGGGACCGCGGCGTGCGCGAGAGACGGTGCACCAGCAGCACCAGCGCATCTTCGTAGGCGGTGTCGCGGTTCTCGATCGACTGGCGCAGGGCGATGCCCTCGAGCTGGACCCGGTTCTGCGTCAGGATCGGCAATTCGTCCCAGTTCAGCGGCGCCACGCTGAAGCCGCGCAGGTCGGTGCGGCAGACCAGGCCCTCGGACGACAGGCGGCTCAGCGCCTCGCGCACCGGGCTGGCGCCGACCTCGTACCGCGAGCACATGGCTTCCACGCGCAGCTTGCTGCCGGGCTCGAGCACACCGTGCGCGATGTCGGAGCGCAGTTGTTCGTAGACGGCGCTGGCACGGGTCGACGACGCAACCCCTCGCGATGAAACTTCGGTCAATGCGGATTTTCTTGCCATGGGCGCGATGATAGTCGTTAATCGATTAACCACCGCCGTGTCCGGTCATGGCCACACCCGCCCGCGGGCCGCGCGCCATGACCGGCACCTGCGTTCAACGCAAGGCGCAGACGGTCTCGAAATCCAGTCGGGGCGCACGCGCGCGCAACTGCGCGTGGTCGCCATAACCGAGGTTGCACAGGAAGTTGGTGCGCACCGTGGTGCCGGCCCAGAACGCCTGGTCCACCGCGGCCGCGTTGAAGCCGGACATGGGGCCGCAGTCGAGCCCGAGCAGCCGGGCCGCCATCATCAGGTACGCCCCTTGCAGGCTGCTGTTGCGCAAGGCCGTGGACGCGACCACGTCCGGCTTGCCCGCGTAATAACTCTGCGCATCGGTCTTGTGCGCGAACAACACCGGCAGGCGCTCGGGGAAGGCCAGGTCCTGCCCGATGATGGCCACCACCGGTGCCTCGGTCGTCTTGGCGACGTTGCCCGGATTCACGCACGCCAGCAGCTTGTCCTTCGCGGCGGCGGTGACGACGAACTGCACGCGCATCGGCTGGCTGTTCATCGAGGTCGGACCGAACTTGGCCAGTTCATACACCTGCCGCAACACGGTTTCGGGAACGGGCCGTGCCAGCCAGTGGCTGCACGAACGGGCCTCGCTGAAGAGTCGTCGGGCGATGGGGTCGGTGTCGATCATGGGCGTAATGTGTCGTGAATTTTTAGCGATTATATTGATGCCAGATTGCATAATCGTTTATTATCCGCCGCGAGTCGACTTATCGAACCACCAGGAGACACACCATGCAACGACGACACATGCTGCAGACACTCGGAGCAGCTTCGATCGCGGCCGCGCTGCCGGCTTTCGGACAGACCTATCCCTCGCGGCCCTTGCGCCTGGTCGTTCCGTTCCCGCCGGGCGGGCCCACCGATGCGTTCGCGCGCCTGTACGCCGAGGCCATGAGCAAACACATCGGCCAGAGCGTGGTGGTCGACAACAAGGCCGGCGCGTCCGGCGCCATCGGCTCGCTGGAAGTCAGGAACAGCCCGCCCGACGGCCAGACGCTGCTGTTCGGCACCGCGTCCACCCATGCGCTGTACAACCTGGTCGAGCCCCAGCCCCGCTACGACGCCGCAGCCGACTTCGACTATGTCGCCGTGCTCGGTGGTGCGCCGGCGGCTTTTGCGGTCTCGATGGCCATGCCCGGGAGCATCAAGGGCCTGGTCGCCGCCGCCAGGCAGAACCCGGACAAGTTCAACTACGGGTCACCCGGCACCGGCACCTTGCTGCACGTGGCGGCCGAGCGGCTCAAGCAGCTCACCGGGGCGCCGATCACCCACGTGCCCTACAAGGGCAGCGGACCGGCCATGCAGGACCTGATGGGCGGCACGATCGAGATGGCCGTCGGCACGCTGGGCGGGATGTTGCCCCTGCACCGCAGCGGCAAGATGCGGCTGGTCGGCGTGGCGACCGCCAAGCGGGTCGCGCTGGCGTCCGACATTCCCACCGTCGCGGAATCCGCCGAATTGCCGGAGCCGTTCGAAGCCATGTTGTGGCACGTCGTCGCATTGCCGCGCAAGACGCCGCCGGCCATCATGAAGGCGCTGGCCGATGCCTCGCAACACGCCATGGCCGACAGCAACCTGCTGGGCAAGCTCGGTGACCAGGGCATGTTCGCCGACCTGCGCGTGGGTGATGCCGCGGCCGAGGCCTACGTCAAGTCCGAGGCGGCCAAGTGGAAACCGATCATCGCCAGGCTCGGCGACCTGGGCAAGGGCTGACACGCGGCAGCGTCGGCCACCATGCCCACCACCGGCGCGCACGGCGTAGCGCCCGGGTCACCCGCCGGCCCTCGACGCAGACCGGAGCGTCGCGGCGCCGGCCCGTCGGCGCGCGCCGCAGTCCGAGCCCCGGCCCCATATCGAACTGATATACGAATCGACGAATTCAGCATTGGACCGCAACGGGGCCGATTCCTAGAATTTTGCTGATTGCCGGCGCTGTTGCGCGATGGGCGGCCTGGTGCAGGTGGCACCGGCAGATAACAAGACGGCATCGACACCGCCGGAACACCGACGGCCACGGCCGGGCGGCGGACCGATGCACCGGACCGCGCACGGTTGCGGCCGCGGACCGGCGGCCGCGCCGCCGGCATAACGACGAAGGAGCACACATGGGACTGAAATTCCTCGAGCATCTGCTGATCCTCACCCACGACCCCGAGGGCACGCGTGACTGGTTCTGCGACAACCTCGGCTTTCGCAACGGCTACCACCCGGAGTTCGGCTTTCCGGTGTACTGGTTGTACATCGGCGAGCAGGACGTGATCCACATCGGCAAGGCGCGCCATTCGGCACACCAGGACACCTACCTGCAGACCCCCAGCGACGCGGAGGGCGTCGACTATTCGGCCGCCGGCGCGCTGGGTTCGGGGCGCATCGACCACCTGTGCCTGAACTGCGAAGGCATCGAGGAATTCATCGAGCGCCTGACACGCAACGGCGTGGAATTCAGCGAGCGCAAGGCGCACAACTCCAACCTGTACCAGCTGTTCATGCGCGAGCCGATCAACGGCATCAAGGTCGAGCTCAACTTCGCCTGGCACGAGGCCCAGCGCATCGGACGCGTGCCGGGCTGGACCGATGCCGGCGACAACAGCGCGGCGCTCGCGGCCACGGCCGGCAACGCGGCGCCCAAGCCCTGACCCACCCTCCTCCTCCTTCTTCATCACCACCACCCACGCCCGTCCACGACGACACCACTTCATGAACGCACCCGCCAGCACCTCCCACAGCGCCCAGACCCTGGTCATCGAACCGGCAGCCGTCGTCACCTTGCCGATCGTCGGCGAGGCTGCCCGTTTTCCGGTCAACCGCATCTATTGCGTCGGACGCAACTATGCCGACCACGCACGCGAGATGGGCCACGACCCCGACCGCGAGCCGCCGTTCTTCTTCATGAAACCGGCCAACACCATCGTCGCCGACGGCGGCGACTTTCCGTACCCGGCCTTGAGCCAGGACGTGCACCACGAGGTCGAACTGGTGGTCGCGCTGTCGCGCGGCGGCGCCAACATCGACGCCAGCCAGGCGCTGGACCATGTCCATGGTTATGCCGTCGGCCTGGACATGACCCGTCGCGACCTGCAGGGCGCGGCCAAGAAGCTGGGTCGGCCCTGGGACACCGGCAAGGCGTTCGACTTTTCCGCGCCGTGCGGGGCCCTGCATCCCGCGGCCCGCATCGGGCATCCGTCCAAGGGCGCCGTGCGCCTGACGGTCAACGGCGAAACGCGCCAGCAGGGCGACCTGGCCGACCTGATCTGGAACGTGCCCGAGACCATTGCCTACCTGAGCACCCTGTTCGCGCTGCAGGCCGGCGACCTGATCTTCACCGGCACGCCGGCCGGCGTCGGGCCGGTACAACGCTCCGACGTCATGGTCGCGTCCATCGACGGCCTGGAGCCGCTGACCGTTCGCGTGACCTGATCGAGCCATTCACGACACCACAAAAAAGTACGAGGAGACACAGACATCATGCACAGAAGAAACCTGATCCAGGCCGCCGTCGGCGCGGCCATCGCGCCGTGGATGGCCACGTCCGCGCTCGCGCAGAAGTACCCCGCCGGCCCGGTCACCATCGTGTTGCCGCTGCAGGCCGGCAGTGCGTCCGACGTGGCCGTGCGCCACGCGGCCGTGGCACTGGGCGCGCGCATGTCCGGCAGTTTCGTGGTCGAGAACCTGACCGGCGCAGCCGGGTTGGTCGGGCTGGAGAAGCTGGCGCGCGCACGCCCGGACGGGCAGACGCTGGCGGCGCTGAACAACAGCATCATGACCATCCTGCCGCACCTGCAACCCGGCCAGATGAAGATCGACACCCGCAAGGAATTCCTGCCGATCGCCGGCATCGCCAACATCCCGACCTTCTTCGCGGTTCCGCGCGACGCGCCGGCCAGGAGCGTCAAGGAGCTGATCGAGCTTGCGCGCAAGACGCCGGGCGACATCACCTACTCGTCGGGCGGCGTCGGCAGCCCGCAGCACCTGGCCACCGAGATGTTCCAGTCCTACGCCGGTGTCAAGCTGATGCACGTGCCGTACAAGGGCGCCAGCCAGGCGGCGCTGGCGGTCGCCGCCGGCGAGGTGCAGGTGATGTCCATGGCCTTGTCGCTGGCCCAGCCCTTCCTGGCCGATGGCCGGGTCCGGCTGATCGGTTATTGCGGCCTGGAGCGCCATGCGCAGTTCCCCGACATCCCGACGCTGGACGAACAAGGCGTCGCCAGCTACGACTACTCCTCGTGGATCGGCCTGTTCGCGCACAAGGACGTCGCGCCCGACACCGTGGCCGTCCTGCGCAGGGAGGCGCAGGCGGTCGTCAACGACAAGGCCTTGCAGGCCCAGCTGACCAAGTCCGGGCTCGACCCCTGGGCGCGCAGCCCCGAGCAGCTGGCGAAGATCGTGCAGGACGACCACGCGAAGTGGCAGAAGATCATCACCGATGCCAGGATCAAGGCCTCCTGACGCACCGGTGGCCCGGCCACCGGTGCGCATCGCGGGTTACCAGGGCTCCGGCTCGATCCTGACCCGCTCGCTGCGCGACCTGGCGCAACGGCTGCCGGCCACCGGCCTGGCCGGCCCGGTGCAGGTCGAGGACGACGTCACCGCGAACGGCGAGACCGCGGCCTCGTTGTTCGCCAGCGTCGACAGCGGCACGCGCCAGATCGGCTACATGGCCTCGGGTTACCTCGCGGCCCGGGTGCCCTCGCTGGGAGTGCTCGACCTGCCGTTCAGCGTGCGGGACCGGCACGCCGCGCTGCAGGCACTCGATACCGACGCCGGCGCCTTGCTGTCGGCCGACGTCGCGCGCCGCACGAACTACGAGGTGCTGGCCTTCTGGGACAACGGCTTTCGCCACATCAGCAACGGCGTGCGGCCGATCCGCAGCGCCGACGACTGCGCCGGGTTGCGCATCCGCACCCTGGACAGCGCGCTGTACCGCGAGGTACTGGCGGCGCTGGGGTTCCAGCCCAGGACCACCGACGTCAAGGAGCTGGTGCGGGTGGTGCAACAACGCGAGGTCGATGCCCAGGAAAACCCGCTGACCAACTTCGTGCACTTCGGCCTGTGGCAACACCATCCGCATGTCAGCCTGACGGGCCATTTCTTCGGCGTGTTGCTGCTGGTCTGCCATCGTCCGTGGCTGCAGTCGCTGCCGGCCGAAACACAGGCACAGGTGCGCGCGGCGGCGCACGCGGCGACGCGGCTGCAACGCGAGCGGGCGGCCGAGGAGGATGCGGCGTCGCTGCAGGCGCTGGCCCGGCAGGCGGTGGCCGTGCTCCAGCCCGGCGAGCTGGACCTGGCGTCGATGCGCCGTGCGACCGAACCCGTCGTCGCGCGCGAACGCGCCCGGTTCGATCCGGCGCTGGTACGCAGCTACCTGGACCGCTCGGGCTGAGCAGCCGCGGGGTCCGCCGGCGCCGCAGCCGTCGGGCCGAAACTGAACACCCCGCGCCGGGTCAGCCGCGCGCATTCGGACTCGACCAGTTCCTTGACCACCTGCAAGGCGTTGTTGTTCTGTTTCTCGACCCGGGTCGCCAGCACCAGCAGCCGGTTCAGCTGCACGCCCGAGACCTCGGACATCACGACCGACTGCGCGGCGCGCGGCTCCTTGAACATCGACACCGGCAGGATCGTGGCCCAGGGCCCGCGCAGGATCAATTCGTGGATCGAATCGACCGAGTCGATGACGGAGCGGATCTGCAGGTGCACGCGCATCGGCAGCAGCTGCCGTTCGACGATGCCCAGGTGCAGGCTGGTCATGATCAGCGGAATACGCGCCAGCTGGTTCACCGTCACCACCGGGCCGATGCCCATCGACGCGTTGGATACCAGCGCGAAGGGCTCTCCCAGCAAGGGATGCAGTGTCAGCGCCCGGCCCGGCTCCGGGTTGGTGACGATGGCCATGTCCACGACACCGCGCTCGAGCCAGTCCAGCAAGGTGGGCGTGAAGGCCTCGCGGGCGCGCAGCTGCACATGGGCGAGCGAACGCATGCAGTTCTCGATCAGGCTGGGCAGCAACACCCGCGCCAGCGTCGGCGAGGTGCCCAGCACGACGGTGGTCCGGGTCTTGTCCTGGCGCTGGGCGAGTTGCTGGCGGACCCGGTTCGCCTCGGCCAGCATGCGCTGGGCGGACTCGTACAAGGTCACGCCGGCCTGGGTCAGCAGGACACCGCGCGGCGTGCGTTGCAGCAACTGCACGCCGAGGTCGGACTCGAGTTCGCGCAGCTGGCGGGTCAGGGCTGGCTGGGCGATGGCGATCGCATCGGCCGCGGCCGTCAGGCTCCCGGCATCGGCGATGGCGACGAAATAACGCAACGCACGCAGGTTCATTCTTGGTTCTCCGACGACGGCTTTTCGATAGCAGGATGATATGGCCGCGGACGAATTTGGAATTGGACCGCGCGCCATGCGCACTCTAGACTCGCGCCTGCCCCTTCAGCAACCCCCTTCAGCCGCCGGTCGACTCACGATGCAACAAAATAACAATTCGGTATTGGTACGCGCCGATCAACTGCAGCGCTTCATCGGTGCGGCCCTGGTGCGCGTGGGCCTGCCGCATGCCGATGCGGACACGGTCGCCGGGCTGATGGCCGACGCGGACGCACAAGGCTCCGACGGCCATGGCGTGATCCGGCTGCCGCAATACGTCAAGCGCATCCGTGCCGGCGGCATCAACACCCGCCCGCAGGTCCGCATCGTGCACGAGAAGGCCGCGATGGCGGTGCTCGACGGCGACAACGGCATGGGCCACCTGGTGGTGTCGCAGGCCGTGGACCTGGCAATGGCCAAGGCGCGCGAGGCCGGCGTGGCCTGGGTCGGCACCCGGGCCAGCAACCACGCCGGCCCGGCGTCGTTGTACGTGCGCAAGCCGGTGGCCCACAACATGATCGCGCTGTATTTCGCGGTCGGCAACGCCAACCACCTGCCGCCCTGGGGCGGCATGGAGATGTTGTTGTCGACCAACCCGATCGCCGTCGGCCTGCCGGCCGGACGCGAACCGGCCGTGGTGCTGGACATGGCCACCACGGTGGCCGCGTACGGCAAGGTCAAGGCCAAGGCCAAGCGCGGCGAACCGATGCCCGAGGGCTGGATGATCGATCGCCAGGGCAAGCCGCTGACCGACCCGACCCGGGCCGAGGAGGGGTTCCTGCTGCCCATCGGCGGCCACAAGGGTTACGGACTGGCGCTGGTCGTCGGCCTGCTGGCCGGCACGCTGCATGGTGCCGCGATGGGCCGCGACGTGATCGACTTCAACCACGACAGCACCACGCCGACCAATACCGGGCAGGCCTTGCTGGTCATCGACCTGGCCGCCTTCGGCGAACCGGCCGCGTTCAACACCGCGCTCGACCGGCTGGTGCAGGACCTGCGCAACAGCGAGCGCCTGCCCGGCGTCGAGCGTATCTGGCTGCCGGGCGAACAAAGCCATCAGCGGCGCGCGCAATACGCGGCCGAGGGTATTCCGCTGGCCAGCGCCCTGGTGGCCGACCTGGCCAGGCTCGCCGCCGAGCTGGACATCGCGCCACTGGCCTGACGCCGGATCATCCGATCCGGGTTGCACGTGCATCGCGACCGCGCGATGCCGCGGCGCGGCCTGCATGCAACATGCCCCGCGACCGGGTATTTGCACCCATCGGGGAGAAACGGAAACAATGCGGTGTCAACGGAGGCCTTCCGGATTGCGGGACCCGGAAGGCGCCGTCGGTCGGCGCGCCCTGCCGGGCCTGCCGGCGGGCGGGCCGCGCCATGCGTGCCTCCGCAGCCCGATGCTTCCATCGCAGGAGACCCCGATGCCTGACAGACCCCGCGGCCGTGCTCTCGGCCTGCCTTTCGCCGGCCAGACCGGCCCGCACAACGCGATCACCGACGTGCCCGGCGTGCTGGTGGGATACCGCACGATCGACGGCCGCGCGGAGGACGGCGCGTTCATCAAGACCGGTGTGACGGCGGTGTTGCCACGCGGCCGGCATCCGGAACCGCAGCCGGTCTGGGCCGGCATCCACCGGTTCAACGGCAATGGCGAGATGACCGGCACCCACTGGATCGAGGATGCGGGATATTTCTTCGGGCCCGTGTGCATCACCAACACGCACAGCGTGGGCATCGTGCACCATGCCGCGGTGCGCTGGACGATCCGCCACTACCGCTCGCACTGGCCCGGCGCCCACCTGTGGGCGATGCCGGTCGTGGCCGAGACCTACGACGGCCGTTGCAACGACATCGACGGACAACATGTCACCGAAGCCGACGCGCTGGCCGCGATCGACGCCGCCGCCGGGGGGCCGGTCGCGGAAGGCAATGTCGGGGGTGGCAACGGCATGCAGTGTTACCAGTTCAAGGGCGGCACCGGGACGGCCTCGCGGGTGCTGGACATCGACGGGCGCGGCTACACGATCGGTGCGCTGGTACAGGCCAACTTCGGCCGGCGCGACACCTTCACCGTGCTCGGCGTGCCGGTGGGCCGGCACATGCCGCTGCAGGACGCGGCGCCGCAGGACATGGGCTCGATCATCGTGCTGCTGGCCACCGATGCGCCGCTGCTGCCGCACCAGCTGCAGCGCCTGGCCCGTCGCGCCGCGCTCGGCATCGGGCGCAGCGGCAGTTTCGGCGGCAACGGCTCGGGCGACATCTTCCTGGCCTTCAGCACCGCCAACGCCGGCCCGCTGCCCCAGTTCTCGCCCGCCCACCTGCGCATGGAACACCTCAACGACGGCAGCTGCGACCCGCTGTACCGCCACGCGGTGGACTGCACCGACGAAGCGGTGATCAACGCGATGCTGGCGGCCGAGGACGCGCCGCAGAACCCGCCGGAGGGCGGCATCTGCAAGGCGATCGACCCTGCGCACCTGCGCCGGCTGATGGCGCAATACGGCCGGCTGGACTGACCGCGCCCGGACCCCGCCGGCCGCACGGGCCCGCGGGCCCGGTCAGCGCGCGTAGACCAGGTCGCGCAGCGTCAGCGACACGCTGGGCACGTAGGTGATGATCATCAGGCAGGCCAGGATCACCAGCACGAACGGGATCAGGTGCACGATGATCCGGTCCAGCGATATACGCGCCACGGTACAGGCGGCAAACAGGTTCACGCCGAACGGCGGCGTGATCATGCCCAGCGCCAGGTTCACGACCATGATCAGGCCGAAGTGGATCGGGTCGATGCCGAAATGCACGGCCACCGGCACCAGGATCGGCGCCAGCACGAGGATGGCGGCGCTGGTCTCGATGAACATGCCGATGAAGAACAAGGCCACGTTGATGCCCAGCAGGAACATCGCCGGCGACTGCAGCACCTGCTCGAGCCAGTGCCCGATGGCGTCCGGCACGCCGGCACGGGTGATCAGGAACGCGAACAGGCCGGCATTGGCGATGATGAACATGATCACCGCGCTGGCCATCACCGACTTCTTCAGGATGCGGGCCAGGTCGGCCAGGCTGATCTCGCGGTAGATCACGCCACCGACCAGCAGCGCGTAGAACACCGCCACGGCGGAGGCTTCGGTCGGCGTGAAGATGCCGCCGTAGATGCCGCCCAGGATGATGACCGGCATGAACAGCGCG
>JBFIDI010000099.1:0-14018 GCA_041581405.1 Burkholderiaceae bacterium | reverse complement strand
TTTTCCTGCTCAGCCTGCTGATCGCCACGCTGGTCGTGATGCTGGGCGTGACCCTGTGGTCGATCGTCACCGGGCGCAAGCCCGAACCGGCCAAGATCTTCGGCCAGTTTCGCCAGACATCGGCACGTTACACCCGCGGCGCCTGGCCCGGCGCCGGCGGTCCGGGCGGGCCGGGGGCGACGCCGCCGGCCGATGTCGTCGATGTTCCGGCGCATGAGATCCGCGACCTGCCGCGCGACGGGGGGGACGGATCGAAGCGATCCGGAAACGACCCCATGGCCCGCATGCCGCACTGAGGCGATCGCCTCGCCGGGACCGCTAGGCCAGCCGATACACCTCGACTTCCGCCGAACGACCCTTGACGCGCACCGTGGGCAGCGCCTGCAATGGCGTCGGCGCGTGCAGGCGCTCGCGGGTGGCCCCGCTGACCAGGATATGCGAGCCGAACTGCTTGTTCAGGGACTCGATGCGTGAAGCCACGTTGACCGCGTCGCCCACGAGCGCATACGACATGCGCTGCGCACTGCCGATGTTGCCGGCCACGACGGTGCCCGAATGGATGCCGATGCCGTGGTCCAGCGTGCGCAGGCCCGAACGCCTGCGCATGGCGTTCCAGGCCTCGAGCCGCGTCTGCATCTCCAGCGCCGCGGCGACCGCATGGTCGGCATGGTGTTCGTCCGCCAGCGGTGCGCCGAACACCGCCTCGATCTCGTCGCCGATGAACTGCAGCACCAGGCCGCCGTGGGCGCGCACCGCCTGCTCCATTTCCGTGAAATAGGCATTGAGCCCCTCGACCACCTCGGTCGCCGGACTGGCTTCGACCCAGGTCGTGAAGCCGCGCAGATCGGCGAACACGATGGTCACGTCGCGCTGGTCGCCGGTCAGCTCGGTCCGGCCGGACAGGATCTCGTCGCGGATCTGGGGACTGACGTAGCGCCCGAAGGCCTCGTGGATCATTTCCCGGTCGCGCAGTTCGTCGACCATGTGGTTGAACCCGGCGGTGACGGCACCGATCTCGTCGTTGGACACGACCGCACAATGGACTTGCAGGTCGCCTTGCTCGACCCGCACCATGGCCGCCTGCAGTTCCCGCAGCGGTGCCGAGACGCTGTCGGCCAGGAAGCGTGCCAGCACGACGGCCAGCAACAGGCCGGTGGCGACCAGCACACCCTGCACGACGATCAGGTCCTGCAGGTGCTCGGCGGCCGTGGCGATGTCGGCGCCGCGCATGGTGCGCACCCGCACCGTCGTGGCCACGGCCATCACCAGCAGCGGCACGCTGCTGGCGAACAGGAACACGACCACCATCCGGCTGCGCACATGCCAGATGCGCGCGCCGCTCGCGGCCAGGTCGCCACGCGGGAACAACAGCGGCAGGATTTTTCGCCAGATGCGTTCGGTGGCCAGGAACACGAACAGGCCGACGGTCGGGCCGGCCACCAGGGCCATGCCGAACGCCTGGCGCGCCGCGGCCTGCAGATCGAAACTGCCGATCAGCCAGGGCCAGAAGAAACCCCACACGAAGGCTGCCAGCACCCACATCACCATCGACAGCGCGGCCAGGAACGCCGGCAGTTGCACCGCGCGCCGCCGGGCCCTCGCATGCGCCGGATCGTCGGGCAAGGGGCCCGTGGTCCGCAACAGCGTCGATGCGTAACGGCGCGCCATGGCGCGGCCACTGACCAGCAGCGTCGAAAACGCCACGATGAAGAAGACCACCTCGGGCCACCCCAGCGGCGCCACCTGGTCCAGGGCGAACGGATCGAGGAATCGCAGGTGCACGAACACCAGCAGGGCACCCCCCAGGTTGCCTCCCAGCAGGACCAGGAAGATGCGCGACTTGGAAGACATGGGGGAATGTGGTGGCGGCGACGACGACATCGGACTCGGGGACTCGCGCACGGGAGACGGCGCGACTTGCCGGCAACCAGGGCCGCCCGTCGCGGGCGGCCCTGGCCGGCGCACGATCAGCGCAACTGGATCGAATTGAAGACCTGGGTGACGCCGGGCACGTCGTTGGCGATCTTGACCGCGCGATCGCGTTCGGCGGCGGTCTTGACGAAGCCGCTCAGTTGCACGGCGCCCTTGAAGCTCTCGACGCTGACGTCGAGGGCGCTGACCGTCGGATCCTTGACCAGCGCGGCCTTGACCCGTGCCGTGATGACGGTGTCATCGAGGAATTCCCCGGTGCTGGCTTCGTTGCTGGTGCTGGCGCAACCCGCCAGTACGGCAGCCATGAAGAACGCGGCGAGGATCTTGAAGAATTTTCCGGACAGCATGACATATCTCCTATGAAAAGCGGTTATCGGCCGCAGACCGAAGGCCTGCACGACCCGTGACGATTATCCCGAACCGACCCCATTCTCCGGGACCCCGGATGATCGCGGAACCGGGTCTACCCGAAATCGCGTCGCAGTGTTGGGATTTCGCACAAACAGTACACCACGACGGTCAGTCCAGGTCGCGCAGCGGATGCGCGTGCTGCGGCCAGGGGCTGTCGAAGAACGGCGTCACCATGCCTGACACCACCGCGTCGATCTGCGCCGGATTCCAGCGCGGATGGTGGTCCTTGTCCACGGCCAGCGCGCGCACGCCTTCGACGACCTCCACCTCGGCACCACGCCGGCCCAGGTGTGCCGGATGGAAACACCGGCGGACCAGGTCGCGCTCCATGCGCAGCTCGCTGGCCAGGTCCATGCCGCGGGCGCGGCGCAACTGCTCCAGCGTCACATGCAGCATCAGCGGGCTGCGTCGCGCCAGCACGGCGGCGGTCTGCGCGGCCCACGCGTCGTCGGCGGCGGCGCGCGCCTGCAAGGCCTGCATCATCGCGGGCACGTCGGGCAGGCCGAAGATCCGGTCGACGCCGGCGTCGGGCCAGGGCGCGGCCGTCGCAGCCGCGCCGCCCGCCCGGGCACACTGGCCGGCCACGGATTCGGCATCCGGCAAGCTGCCGTCGGCGATACCGTCCCACAACGCCGGCAGTGCCGTCGACGGCACGGCGTGGTCGGCCAGTCCTGCGGCCACGGCCTGCGCGCCGTCGATCACGATGCCGGTCAATGCCAGGTATTCGCCCAGATGCCCGGGGCAACGACTCAGGAAATAACCGCCACCGACATCGGGAAACAGGCCGATGCCGGTCTCGGGCATGGCCATCTTCGTGCGCTCGGTGGCGATGCGCACACGCGCGCCCTGGGCCACGCCCATGCCCCCGCCCATGACGATGCCGTCCATGAACGCGACGATGGGTTTCGGGTAGCGGTGGATCAGGTGGTTGAGCCGGTACTCTTCGGTGAAGAAGTCCTCCAGCGCCGGATCACCCGCCAGCGCGGCCTGATGGAAGAAGCGGATGTCGCCACCGGCGCAGAAGCTGCCGAACGGCTCGTGCGCGGACGGATCCGCCGCCTGCTTGACACTGCCGCGCAGCGCGACGATCCGCACCGTGTCGTCGTCGCGCCAGCGCAGCAGCTGCGCCGTCAACGTGCGGATCATCTCCAGGGTCAGCGCGTTGAGGGCGCGGGGCCGTGCCAGGGTGATCAGGCCGGCCGGTCCGGCCTGTTCGGTGACGACATGCTGCATGCGAATCCTGCTCCTGCCCGCTCGCACGCCTGCCGTGCACGGGTCGAAAAAAGAAATGCCCCGGGAGGGCGGAAAACGTCCGGACCGGCCAAATGGCTGTCACGCCATCGCCACAAACCGTCCGATCAGGCGCATGATACGAGACCGGCCTGCGAGGTTGCGCGCGCGAACGAAGCAGCGGCCACCCCAGACCCGCGCCAGGCATCGGAGGCCATCACATGTTGCTGATCTGTTCCGCCTGCAAGGCGCCGGTGCTGCGCCAGAATTGCCACCGCAACCGGTATGGCGAGTTCATCTGCCGGGCCTGCCAGGCCTCGGGCATCCGGTTCAGCTGGCTGCGGCGCCTGCAGCACGCGGTGGGCAAGCTCGGCCTGGCGGTGTGGGTGTTCCTGGGCGCAATGGCCACGCTGCTGCTGCTGGCCTGGTTGTTCGAGGTGGTGCGCGTGCTGCAGCCCGAGAAGCTGCTGCTCGGCTGAGCCGCCGCCTGGCGTCAATCCTCGTCGTCCGAACCGTAGCTGCTGTCCCAGCGTTCGGCCTGGGGATCGATCTGCGGCACGCAGTCGGGCAGCACCGCATCGGCGCGAAAGATCCACCACAGGCGCCGGTTCGCGTAACCGACGACCTGCGCCTTGTCCTCGATCACGCACGATGCGACGGCGTCGCGCAACGCGAAGATCCACCGCTGTTCGGGCGCCTCGGCCTGCCAGCGCACCGCGGCCGCATATTGCGATTCCCAATCGCGCTTGAAGCCGAACGTCGTGACCGGGCGATCGGCCATCAAGAGGTTCTGCTCCTTCCACGCGACCAGTCCGATCTGCGCCTGCGGGCCGGCGATCTGACCCGCCTTGCGCATCACCCCCACGGCCGAGTTCGAATCGTTGAACAACACGGAGGCCCAGACCCCCCAGATGATCCAGAAGCCTGCCATGCCGGCCAGCAAGGCATGCACGCCGCGACGCGGTCGAAACACCAGGGCCGACAGCAGGAACACGACGCCCATGCTGATGCCCATCCACCACAGGCCGCGGCCACCGTCGGCCAGGCCCCGCTCGACGATCTGCTGCTCCATGCGGGTCCAGTGACCCTGCATGGCCCAGATGCCGCCCGCAAACAGGAAAGCGCCTGCCGCCAGTGCCGCCAGCCAGGCCGTGACACGCATCCAGCGCGCACCGACACTGGCCTGCAGCGACGGCCCCAGCGCCAGCGCCAGCATCGGCAATATCGGCATCAGGTAGACCTCGCGCTTGCCGCCGGCCAGGCTGAAGAAGAACACCACCAGCACCGACCAGCCCAGCAACAGCAGCAGCCGCGCGTCACGCTGGCGCAGGCCGTGCCACCAGCCGCGCCACGCGCCCAGGTAGGCCAGCGACATCGGGAAAAAATGCAGCACCAGCACCGGCAGGTAATACCAGAACGGTTGCGCATGGCCTCCGACGGAGCCGCCGTACCGCTTGGCGGTCTGCCGCAGCAGGATGTCGTTGACATAGGCGTCGTACTCCGCCGTGCCGCGCGCGTGCGCGACCACCAGCATCGGCACCAGCCACAGCGCGATCGCCGCCACGAACGCCAGCGCACCGCCGGCCCATTGCCATGCCGAACCCGGCGTGCGGTTCACGCCCTCCCAGCCGCGTGCCCGCGCGAACAGCCAGGGCAGCAGCATCAGCAGCGCCAGCACGCCGACACCCTTGGTGATCACCCCCAGGCCGGCGGCAAAACAGCCGAGCCAGTAGGCACGCCAGTTCGGCCCCTTGAGCAGATGCAGCAGCAGGCCCCAGTTGGCCAGCGTGATCCACATCATCACCAGCGGATCGATCTGGGCCCGCTTGACCTGGTAGACGAACTGGAACGTGACGAGCACCGCCGCCGCCGCGAACAGGCCGACGCGGGGATTCCACAGGCGCCGGCCGAGATCCCAGGTCAGGACCAGCGTCAGCATGCCGGCCAGCAACGAGGGCAACAGAAACGCGATGCGCCAGTTGCCGAACACCTGGTAGGCCGCCGCCTCCAGCCACATCAGCATCGGCGGCTTGTCCGAATACAGCTCGGTGCCGCGGTGCGGAAACAACCAGTCGCCCGACTCCACCATGTGCTTGGCCACCAGCGTGAAACGCGGCTCGTCGGACGGCCAGGGGTCGCGCAGCCCGATGCCGGCACCCAGCACGACCAGTGCGGCCAGCATCAGCCACCAGAACAGCCGGCGCTCGCGCGCCGCATCGGCCGGGGAAGAAGACGCCATGATGGTCACGCCTTGCGTTCGGGCGCGTTCACCTGCGCGATCCGGGCGCGCCGCTGCAGCCACATCACGCCCAGGATGTCCACCAGGCCGACCCACAGGCGGTTGCCGACGCCGTAGTGCGACTGCCCGTGCGCGCGGTTGCGGTGCCGCACCGGCACCGACTCCACGGTGCCGCCCGCGCGCCGGAACAAGGCCGGCAGGAACCGGTGCATGTGGTCGAAATACGGCAGGTCGAGGAAGTCGTCGCGTGCGAACAGCTTGAGCCCGCAACCGGAGTCCGGTGTCGCATCGCCCAGCAGGCGGCTGCGCACGCCGTTGGCGACCCGGGACGAGAAGCGCCGCAATGGCGTGTCCAGCCGCTTGGCACGCCAGCCCGCGATCAGCACCGGGCCGCCGCCGCTGGCCTGCTGCAGGCTGCGCCAACGCGCCAGCAGCGCCGGTATGTCGGCCGGATGGTTCTGTCCGTCGCCATCGAGCGTGGCGACCACCGGTGCCCGCGCGAACCGCACGCCGGTACGCACCGCCGTGCTCTGGCCGCAGTTGTTGCCGTGTTGCACCACGGCGAGCCAGTCATGGGCCTGCGCATAGGCTTGCAACACGCCGGCCGTGTCGTCGCTTGAAAGGTCGTCGACGAAAACCGCCTCGAAGGCGGCGACGCCGGTCAACGCGGCCTCGATCTCGTCGAGCAGTGCGACAACGTTGCCGGATTCGTTGTGCACTGGCACAACCACGGATATTTCAGGGACACGAGCAGACATGGACACGGAATTGCAGCACGGCCGGGCATTGTCGCACCGGTGCCAGGCGCACCCTGCGCGGCGGGGCCGTGCTCAGTCCCGCAACGGGCCGTGATCGGTATCGACCGACATGTGCAGCGCCAGGCCGTCGTCGACGGACTTGGCACGTTCGACGTAGAACCCGATGCCCGGCACGGCCCGCAGGTTGTAGGCGATGTCGGCCGCGGCACAGTGTTCCAGCACGACCCACAAGGTCGATCCCCGGCCACTGTGGTTCGAATACCCGCTCGCGTCGAAGTTCTGGCACATCAGCCGCGCCTGCGCCCGGCTGATCGGCTCCGGGCGGGTGCCCGGGTACGCACCACACGGCTCGAGCGGCTCGTCGCCGGGGCCCTCGAACCGGGCCGAGGTGCGGAATTGCCGTGCCTGCGCCGGCGCGCCGTCGCGGCTGGAGATCTTGCGCAGGTGTTTTTCCCGCACCGGCCGCACCCGCGCCGTGGGGGCCTCGACCTGGGCGGAACTCATGTAGGCCACGCGGCCGGCCAGGAACTGCGCCAGCGCCTTGTCCCGCGCCTCGTCCTCGGACCCGGCCTCGACCAGCTGCAACTGGTATTGCTCCAGCACCAGCCGCTCGACGAACACGAAATACCGGCCCGGTACGATCGGACTCACGCTGGCGTCGGACTTGCTCACGGCTTTCTCCTTGCGTCCCCCGGCGGCGCGGGAGCCGGTTCGGTCTGTTGATGGCCTTGCCGCATACCGGACCACGCCGCCTCAGAAGCCGCGCAGGTCATCCACCGGATTCGGCAACGCACCGCCGATGATATGCACCAGCGTGCGGCTCAGCGTATCGATGTCGTTGTCGAAGCAGCCGTGGGCCGCGCGGATGCGCCGGTCGGGCAAGGCCGTCGGCACGGTGTCGTGGTCCAGTACCGTGGTGCGCCCCGCCTTGTGCAATCCGGCGCTGCGTGCCGCCTGCTGCCAGGCGCGCAGGGTTTCACCGGCGCTGGAGGTTCCGTCCCAGCCCTTGTAGTCCGGCCGGAACGCGTTCTCCAGCCCCAGGATCGGCGTGCGCAGATCCATCTCCAGCGCGTTGGACACCAGGTACAGCAGCGACTTGCAATAGATCGACGCCACCGTGTCGTTGCGTTCGACCCGGTCCGACAGGATGTGCAGGTACAGGCTCCGCATCAGGTCGGCATGGGGCGTGAAATGCCGATTGGCGAACTGCACGGAACACGCCGGCGCGAACAGATGCATGCTGCGCACGCAGCCGCTCATGCCGCGCGCGGCCAGCGCGCTGAGCATGTGGCCGAGCATGATGGCGCCGGCCGAATGGCCGACCAGATGCAGCTCGAAGTCGTCGCCCCAGGTACCGGCAAGGCGTTGCAGCGCGGTGATCAGCAGGTCGCCGCCGCGGCCGCTGCCGAAGGCGAGTTCGGCGTTTTCCTTCATCTCGCTCCAGATCGGCCGCGCAACCGGGCGGCCGATGGATTTTTCGACCATCAGGTCGGTGCGTTCCGCGATCCACTCCCCGGCGCCGCCGGCCAGGGGCGCCTGCCGGCGCATGGCCTCGCCGAAGATGTTGGCCAGCGACTCGAACAGGCCGGTCTTCCAGACCAGGAACAGCGGATAACAGCCATTGCCGATGAAATGCCGCCCCATCGCGCGCGCCCGCTCGATCGCCGCGTCTTCGCTGTTGAGGCCGCCGTGGGCGTAGACCACCAGCCGGCGCGGCCGGTTCGCCGGCTGGCCGCGGAACCACTGGTCCGGCAGGCCGGCGACCTGGTGCAGCAAGGTGCGGCTGAGCTCGTCTTCGGTCAGGTAACGCTTGACGCGCCCGTCATTGCCCAGCACCACGCTGTGCCGATAGGCCTGGTCCTGGCTCCACCACAGGTTCTGGTGCGCACCGCCGCCCACGGCGCCGACCGGCGCCGAGCCGGTGACGCTGACACGCCCGACCACGACGCCGGGCACACCCATGGCAACGACCCAGGCATCCATGCAGTTGGCGAGCCAGTCGCCATAGCTCAGCAGCGCGAATCCGCCCGAGCCCCAGGACGTGCCCCACGAGTTCTGGACGATGAAGCCCCGGTTGTTGAAGCCGACCAGGGCGAACGCATGCCCGCCGGTTTCGGACGGTCGCCCGTCGAACGGGATCTCGGCCAGGCTGTCGTGCCCGCTCGGCGCGCGGCGCTGGTTCGGCAACCGGTTCCAGCCGTCGTGGGTGAAGGCGGACACATACACGGCGCCGACCTCCTGGATCGCCGCCTGCATGTCGGTGATCGACTTCTTCTCGACGCGGTAATACACGCCCAGCGTGGTGGCGCTGGCGCGGGTCGCATAACCGTAGCGCGGCTGGGATTGCGGCCCGCTGTAGGGCCAGTCGGCCTCCATGCACACCCCGTGGTTGAACCAGCCCTTGAGCGCGCCGCGGCAGCTCGATCCGTCGTAGTCCTCGCCCGCGTATTCGTCGTAGCGCCGCGCGAAGTTGTACAACATGCGCGGGCTCACCGACTCCATGCGTTGCGGCCAGCCGGCCTTGCGCCAGCGCAGGTAGTTCACGACGCAGGCCAGGCCGAAGCCGGTGCAGGCGCCCTCCTGGCCCTGGTCCAGGATCAGGCCGGCACGGCTGTACACGGGCAGGAACTGGCGCACCTCGTCGTCGGTCGGGAAGGCATCCTGCAAGCCGCGCGGCGCCGGCGTGTAGGCGCGGTCGCGCAGATCGACCGGATCCTTGCCGGCCGTCAGGAAGCGGCTCGTCGCCGCCACGTGCGCGAGTGCCGCCACCGGCTGCCTGCCGCGTCGGCGACGCGCCGCGCCGGACGCCGCAGGCGCGGCCACCGGCCAGACCTGCTCGGCCAGGCGGAACACGTCCTTGAACCGGTCCAGCCCGTGCACGCCACCGTTGACGAGACGGCGCGCCTGCGCGAACTTGCCGGACGCGATAGCGCTGCGCGTGGCGTCGGCCCGGTCGGCCAGGAACAGCGCCAGCAACAGCGCCGCGATCTCGGGCGCATTGGCCAGGTCGGGGTTGGCCTCGAGGTCGACACCGAGCCGCCGGCCGTATTGCCGGTAATTCGCGCGCCCGGTCAGCTGGATGAAGCCGCGCCCCTTGAAACGGGCACCGTCACCGGGCTCGGTGTTGCCCAGCGACCGGCGGCCGTCGTACGCGCCGAACGGCGCCTCGCCCGGACGCGTGTTGAACTGCGACTGCATTTCGGAGATCGGCAGGAAGCCCTCGCTTTCCGCGCGTATCGTGCCCAGTGCCATGCAGATCATGGTGCGGTCGCGCAGGCCGCAGCTGTCCAGTGCCGCGACGAGATAAGGCAGGTACCGGTTGATATTGGCCGGCTTGGTGGCCGGGAACAGGCGGCGCACCGCGTCGAGTTCGAGTGGCACGGCCATGGTGCCGGCACGCCGCAGGCCGAGGGCGCACTGGCAACGCGGACCGATCACGCCGTCGGCGATCAGGCCCACGCCCGACTGCCAGCGCCGCGCCGCGGCCTCCACGTCGGCATCGAGCACATCGCCCTGCGCCAGTTGCGCGAACGCACGGGCGTCTTCGCCGAGTTCGCGGACCAGTTCGCGCCGCAGGCGCTGGACATCCGCGCCCTGATGACCCCGGACCAGTAGTTGCTGTGCCATGTCGACTGTCTCCTGCGGTAACGTGCTGCTGCCCGGCCACCGTAACGCCGCGCGGGGGCATCGTCAATGACCCGTTCGCGGCATGGTGCCGGTCGCCGCCGGCCGGCACGACGCCCGGGCCCTGCCTACAATGACCTGATTCCGGCGGGCCAGCCGCGACGCGCAGGTCGCCCGCCCGGTCGCATCCCTCGGAGGCACCAGATGCACGCCGCAACGTCCACCGCCACCACCAATTCCGGAACATGTCCATGGCACTGCGCTGGATCCTCGTCTTGACCACGCTGCTGCAGCTGGCGGCCTGCACCAAGCCGCCCTGGCCACGTGGCAGCGTCGAGGAGTTGTTCCCGCAGTCGTCCAGCCGGCCGCAGCTGCAGACGGTCCGGGTGCAGGGCATGGACATCGGCGTGGCGCGGATGCCGGCGCAGCAGCGGGACGCCCCGCCGATCGTGTTCGTACATGGCTCCCCCGGCGGCTGGGCATCCTGGGCGCGTTTCCTGGACTCCCCCGCGCTCAAGGGTTTCGGGCCCCGCATCGCGATGGACCGTCCGGGATTCGGCCGCTCCGGCACCAGCGGCGTGGTACCGGACCTGCGGCGCCAGGCCGCGTTGCTGGCCGAACTGATCCCGCCCGGTCCGCCGGCGGTGCTGGTCGGTCATTCGCTGGGCGGACCGCTGATCGCGTGGATGGCGATCGACCATCCCGAGAAGGTCTGCGGAGCCGTCATGCTCGCCGGCTCGATGGCGCCGGCGCTGGAACAGCCGCGCTGGTACAACCAGATCGCCGACAACTGGCTGGCCAGCCGGTTGCTGCCAACGGCGATGCACCGATCGAACCAGGAAATGATGGTGCTGCAGGCCGAGTTGCAGCGCCTCGACACTGCGCTGGACCGGTTGCGCCGGCCCATCATCGCGATGCAGGGCGACCAGGACCCGCTGGTGGACCCGCGCACCGCCGACTACCTGGAGCAACGCCTGCCCCGGGACTGGATGCAGGTCGAGCGGCTGCCCGGCAAGGACCACTTCTTCCTGTGGACCGAACCGGAATCGGTGCTGCGCCAGATCGAACGGCTGCAGTGCAGCCTGTCGTGAGCAGCCGCCGGCGTCAGGCGCCGATCGTCTCCTGCCCGCCCATGTAGGGCCGCAAGGCCTCGGGCACGGTGACCGAGCCGTCGGCGTTCTGGTAGTTCTCCAGCACCGCCACCAGGGTGCGACCGACCGCCAGGCCGGAGCCGTTGAGCGTGTGCACGAACTCGTTCTTGCCCTGTGCGTTCTTGAACCGCGCCTGCAGCCGGCGCGCCTGGAAGGCCTCGCAGTTCGACACCGAGCTGATCTCGCGGAAGGTGTTCTGCGCCGGCAACCAGACCTCGAGGTCGTGCGTGCGCGCCGCGCTCGGCCCCATGTCGCCGGTGCACAAGGCCATCACCCGGTACGGCAGGCCCAGCCGCTGCAGGATGGTCTCGGCGTGGCGCGTCATGTCTTCCAGCGCCTCGTAGCTGGTGTCCGGGTGCACGATCTGCACCATCTCGACCTTGTCGAACTGGTGCTGGCGGATCATGCCGCGGGTGTCGCGGCCGTAGCTGCCGGCCTCGGAGCGGAAACACGGTGTGTGTGCCGTCAGCCGCATCGGCAAGGCCGACAGCGGCAGCACCTCGTCGCGCACGAAGTTGGTCAGCGGCACCTCGCTGGTCGGGATCAGGTACAAGGCCGCGGTGTCCGGGTGGTCCTCGGCCTCCTGGCCGCCCTTCTTGGCCGCGAACAGGTCGCCCTCGAACTTGGGCAGCTGGCCGGTGCCGCGCAGGCTGTCGGCATTGACGATGTACGGCGTGTAGCACTCGGTATAGCCGTGTTCCAGCGTCTGCACGTCGAGCATGAACTGGGCCAGCGCGCGGTGCAAACGCGCGATGGCCCCCTTGAGCACGGTGAACCGCGCCCCGGTGAGCTTGACGCCGAGGTCGAAGTCCAGGCCCAGCGGCGTGCCGACGTCGACATGGTCCTTGACCGGGAAATCCATCACGCGCGGCGTGCCCCAGCGGCGCAGTTCCACGTTGTCGGTCTCGCCGGCGCCCACTGGCACGCTGGCATGCGGCAGGTTGGGCACGGCCAGCAGCAGTGCCTGCAAGTCATGCTGGATCTGCTCCAGCCGGGCCGCCGAGGCCTCGAGTTCGTCCTTGATCGAGGCCACGTCGGCCATCACCGCGTCGACCTCGGCCTGGGCCGCGGCGCCCTGGGACTTCAGCTGGCCGATGCGCTTGCTCTGGCTGTTGCGCCGGGCCTGCAATTCCTCGGTCCGGGTCTGGATGGTCTTGCGTTCGGCCTCGAGCGTGCGGAAACGCTCCACGTCGAGGAAGGGTTGCGGATCTTTGCGCGTCTGCAGGCGACGGACGGCTTCGTCGAGGTCCTTGCGCAGGAAATTGATGTCGAGCATGGCGCCATTCTAGTGACGCGGGCGCGCCTGCCGCCGGCCATCGCGCCCCGTCCGGCCGCCGGCGGTCAGTCCAGCTTCAGCCCCTTGGGCAGCGGAAACTTGGTGGTCTCGGCGATGCCGTCGAGCCGGCGCACCGATACCGCGCCCAGCGACTTGATGCGGTCGATGACCTGGCGCACCAGCACCTCGGGCGCCGACGCGCCGGCGGTCAGGCCGATGCGTTGCTTGCCCTCCAGCCAGGCCGGCTGCAACTCGTCGGCGTTGTCGATCATGTAGCTGTCGGTGCCCAGCTTGTGCGCCAGCTCGCGCAGCCGGTTGCTGTTGGAACTGGTCGGACTGCCCACGACGATGACCACGTCGACCTGCGGGCTCAGCAGCTTGACCGCGTCCTGGCGGTTCTGGGTCGCGTAGCAGATGTCCTGCTGCTTGGGTTCGCGCACGTTCGGGAAACGCGCCTTCACCGCGGCGGCGATCTCGGCCGCGTCGTCGACGCTGAGCGTGGTCTGGGTCACGACGGCGAGCTTGTCGGTCTGGCCGGGTTGCACCCGGGCCACGTCGGCGACTTCCTCGACCAGGTGGATGCCGCTGTCGAGCTGGCCCATCGTGCCTTCGACCTCGGGATGGCCCTTGTGGCCGATCATGATGAACTCGTAACCTTCCTTGTGCAGCTTGGCGACCTCGACGTGCACCTTGGTCACCAGCGGGCAGGTGGCGTCGAAGATCTGGAAACCACGTGCGCGTGCCTCCTCGTGCACGGCCCGGCTCACGCCATGGGCCGAGAACACCAGTGTCGCGCCGGGCGGCACGTCGGCCAGGTCCTCGATGAAGATCGCGCCCTTGGCCTTGAGGTCGTTGACGACATAGGTGTTGTGCACGATCTCGTGGCGCACGTAGATCGGCGCGCCGAATTTCTGCAGCGCGCGTTCGACGATCTCGATCGCGCGGTCGACACCGGCGCAGAAACCGCGCGGCTCGGCCAGCACGACCTCTTCGAGTGCGGCAACCGGCTTCACAACACGCCGATCACATGGACTTCGAACACCACCGGCTGGCCCGCCAGCGGATGGTTGAAGTCGAACAACACGCCCCGGCCGTCCGCCTCGTCGCCCACCTGCAGCACGGCGCCGGCGTAACTGCCCTGGCCGTCCGGGGTCGGGAACTGGACCACGTCTCCGACCTGGTAACTCTCGGCCGGATCGCCGAGCTCGCGCAGCAGCTTGCGCCCCACCCACTGCTGCATTTCGCCCTGGCGCTCACCGAACGCCACGCCCGCCGGCAGTTCGAACGTGGCCCGGCTTCCCTCCTCCAGGCCGATCAGGCATTGCTCGACCGCCGGCGACAAGGCGCCGGTGCCCAGCGACAGGGTCGCGGGTTTGCCGCCGAAGGTGTTGATGATG
>JBFIDI010000098.1:0-14115 GCA_041581405.1 Burkholderiaceae bacterium | reverse complement strand
GGGGCGATGTGAGCTTCCCGAAGTTGTGCCAGGCCTTGCTGCACGGGCCGCGACCCCTGATGAAGATCATCGCCGGCGAGCAGCCGCCGCTGGACGCGATCGTGCTGCCGTATGCCGAATACACGGCCGACGACCTGGCGCACCGGCTGCAGTACGTCGAGGCTTCGCGCGGTTGCCCGTTCAAGTGCGCGTTTTGCCTGAGCGCGCTGGACAAGACCGCCTGGGCCTTCGACGCCGAGCGTTTCCTGGCCGAACTCGACGGCCTGTACCGGCGCGGCGCGCGCAACTTCAAGTTCGTCGACCGCACCTTCAACCTGAAGATCGCGGCCGCGCTGCGTATCCTGCAGTTTTTCCTGGACCGGCTGCCGGCCGCGGGCGAGGCGCCGTTGTTCGTGCATTTCGAGGTCATACCGGACCATCTGCCGGCGCCGCTCAAGGAAATGATTGCGCGTTTCCCACCGGGCGTGCTGCAGTTCGAGGTCGGCGTGCAGAGTTTCAGCGTGCCGGTGCAGCAGCTCATTTCCCGGCGCCAGGACAACGAACGCACGGTGGACAACCTGCGCTGGCTCGTCGACGCGTCCCACGCGCACCTGCATGCGGACCTGATCTTCGGCCTGCCGGGCGAGGACATGGCCAGTTTCGGCGCCGGTTTCGACCGCCTGCTGGCGCTGGGCCCGCACGAGATCCAGCTCGGCGTGCTCAAGCGCCTGCGCGGCACGCCGATCACCCGGCTCGGGGCTGAACACGGCATGGTGTACGACCCGCATCCGCCGTACACCGTGCGCCGGACCGCCTGCGTGTCGGTCGAAGACATGCAGCGTTTCGTGCGCCTGGCACGCTACTGGGACCTGCTGGCCAATTCCGGCCGTTTCCAGCGCAGCCTGCGCCTGCTGCTCGGCCAGCCGCGGCGCGAGGACGGGGCGGACGATGAACCGGCCGGCGACGGTGGCTCGCCGTTTGCGGCCATGCTGGCGTTTTCCGACTGGTTGTGGGCGCGCACCGGCATGACCAGCGGCCTGACGCCGGAAATGCTGGTCGACCGGCTGCTGGAGTATCTGCACGGCGAACGCGGCATGGATGTCGACATCTGCCGTGCCAGCCTGCTGGCCGACTACCTGCGCAGCGGTGCGCGGGCCCGGCCCGCGGCCCTGCACGACCTGCTGCCGCTGGCGCGCCACCCGAACCCGCGCCGTGCGGGCGCGCTGCAGGCACGCCAGGCGCAACACCGAGACGGTCGCGACGGTCGCGCGGACGCATCCGATGGCGCCGCTGCGGTGGCTGCGGACCGGGTATAACCCTGCTTCCCCATCGAGACCCCACCATGGACCACACGAACGCCAAACCCGAAACCATTGCCGCCCAGGGCCTGGGCTGGATCGACGAGAAGACACGGGCGATCACGCCGCCGATCCATGTCTCGTCGACCTATCTGCGCGACGAGGACAACCAGTACCGCTCGGGCCGCGTCTATGCGCGTGCGGACAATCCGTCGTTCGACCAGGCCGAGGCCGTCATCACGCAACTCGAGCACGGCGCGGCCAGTTTGCTGTTCGCCTCCGGCATGGCGGCGGCGACCGCGGTGTTCCAGGCGCTGGCGCCGGGCGACCATGTGCTGGCACCCAAGGTCATGTACTGGTCGCTGCGCAACTGGCTGCTGAATTTCGCGACCCACTGGGGCCTGCAGGTCGAACTGGTCGACATGACCGACCCGGCCGCGGTGCAGGCGGCCATCCGTCCGGGCAAGACCCGGCTGGTCTGGATCGAGACGCCGGCCAATCCGCTGTGGACGGTCACCGATATCGCGGCCACCGCCACGATCGCCCATGCCGCCGGCGCGGTGCTGGCGGTGGACTCGACCGTGGCCAGCCCGGTGCTGACACGTCCGCTGGAACTGGGCGCCGACATCGTCATGCATGCGGCGACGAAATACCTCAACGGCCACTCGGACCTGATCGCCGGTGTGCTGGTGACCCGCGAGGACAACGCCTTGTGGCAACGGATCCGGACGGTCCGGGCGCAGGTCGGCGGCACGCTGGGGTCGTTCGAGGCCTGGATGCTGCTGCGCGGCATGCGCACCCTGTATCTGCGGGTGCGGGCCGCCAGTGCGTCGGCGCTGCAGCTTGCCCAGCATTTCGACGGCCATGGCCTGGTGGCCGAGGTCCTGTACCCCGGCCTGCCCGCCGCCCAGGGCCATGCGGTGGCGGCACGCCAGATGACGGGCGGCTTCGGCGGCATGTTGTCGATCCGCGTGGCGGGCGGCGAGGCGGCGGCGGTGGCGACGGCGGCCCGGGTCGCCCTGTGGAAACGCGCCACGTCGCTGGGAGGCACCGAAAGCCTGATCGAACATCGCGCCAGCGTCGAAGGGGCGGGCTCCCCGGTGCCGACCGACCTGCTGCGCCTGTCGGTCGGCATCGAACATGTGCAGGATTTGATCGACGATCTGGAGCAGGCCTTGCGCCAGGCCCACCCGGCAGCGGTTGCATGACAGGGCCGCGTCGCGGCGGGTTCAGGTCCTGCCGGCAGGGTCTTGTATACCGCCGCGGGCCGGCGCGCGCACATGCCGATAAAATAGAGTTTTGTCAGGAGAGATGCGCCCGGCCGTTTCGTGGTCGGGAAGCGCTGGCCCTTTCGGGGCGCAGTGCCCCCCGGGGCCCCGGCTTTTCCCCTGCATTGTTAGTCAAGAAAAAGACGGCAGTCGCCGGCGGATTTGATCGACATTCGCCTGTCCAAGCCGCAATGGCTGGCCCGCATTCCTGTTATTTGCCTGATCACCACGTTATTGCATCCATGACCATTTCATACATGACCACACCAGAAAGGGCGACCCATGGCCAAAGCTGAGGCGAAGACCGCTGTCAAGGCCAATGGCCTGCGTTACAAGTCCAAGGCATCGGGGTCACCCTTCGCGGCGGCCGCGTCGTTCGGTGGTGCCACCATGTCCTGCTTCATGTGCGGAAAGCACCGTCCGCGTTCGCTGATGGGGACCCGCAAGGTGGCCGGAAAGTCCCAGACCGTGTGCGCGCCTTCGTGCAAGGAACTCGACGCACAACTCAGCGGCGGCTCCTCGTCCTGAACCCGACCCTGCCGCCGCGCCCGGTCCGGGCGGCGGCCACGTGCCCACGCCCGGTGGGCACGCCGGCTTCGTGCCCGGCCGCCCGGCCTTCATCGCCCGGTGCGGCATCCCGGTGGCCGAAGCCGTGGGGCGGCCCCATGCGCCCGGGCTGCCGCTAACATCACGCCATGCAACTGCCTTCGCGCTTCTGGGCCGACCTGACCACACGCCAGTTCGCACACTTGCGTGATGCGCCGGATATCGGCGCCGTCGTCGCCGTGTTGCCGGTCGGTGCGACCGAACAACATGGCCCGCACCTGCCGCTGAGCGTCGACAGCGATCTGGTCGACGCCGTGGTCGGTGGCGCGCTGCCGCTGTTGCCCGCGGACCTGCCGGTGCTGGTGCTGCCGACGCAACGCATCGGCAAGAGCAACGAACATGCGCGTTTTCCCGGCTCCCTGAGCCTGGGTGCGGAGACCCTGATCCGGGTCTGGACCGAGATCGGCGAAGCGGTGGCGGCCACCGGCATCCGCAAGCTGCTGCTGTTCAATGCCCATGGCGGGCAGGTTGGCATGATGGATATCGTTGCCCGCGATCTGCGTGCGCGCCATGACCTGATCGTCTATTCCAGCAACTGGTACGACCTGCCGGTGCCCGACGCGGCGATGGCGCCGTTCGATGCCGCCGAGCGGCGTTTCGGCGTGCATGCCGGTGACGTCGAGACCTCGATGATGCTGGCACTGCGGGCCGATCGGGTCGACATGAGCCAGGCGCGCGATTTCGCGTCGACCTCGCAGGCGCGTGCACGGGACTTCCCGATCCTGGGCAATGGCCGCAGCGCCAAACTGGCCTGGCAGATGCAGGACGTCAACACCATGGGTGCGGCCGGCAATGCCGCCGCCGCCAGCGCCGACAAGGGCCGCGTGTTGCTCGACGCCGCAGCGCAGCAACTGGCGCTGCTGCTGGCCGAGTTGTCGCGGCTGCCACTGTCGACCCTGGTCGATCGACCGGCCTTCCCGGACTGATCCGCGCGCGACCGGGTCCGGTCGTCACTGAGCGCTGCGGGCCTATTCGCCTTGGGGACGGCCCGGCGGCTCATGGGCCAGCGCCTGGATCGAGCGTTGCAGGTTGGCCCGTGCCTGCGCCTCGCGTGTGTCGTGGAACGCAGCCGTGTGATAGATGCGGGGTCGATCGAGGAACCCCTGCAGGATGCGCCGCCGGTTGCTGCGGAAGGCGGCGGGCGGCACCGACTGGTATTCGTGCCTGACCTGGTGTTCGTAGGCGTCGAACAGCGCCGGCGGTGCGCCGAGGATCGCCAGGTCCACGTCCAGCAGCAGTTCCTGGTCCGGCGTGCGGGGAGGCTGGTCGTGCCGGGTCACCATCACCAGCGCGTGGACCCGTTGTGCGACATCGGTGTCTGCACCATGCGCGAGCAGCGCCGCGCGGGCCCAGTCTGCGCTGCGTTGTTCGTTGTCGGCGGCACCGATGTCGTAGATCGCATCGTGGAACCACAAAGCCAGTGCGACTTCGTCGGGTCGTTGCGCCAGCGGGCGCAGCCCGGCCAGATGGCGCAGGCAGGCGTCCAGGTGTTGCAGCGTGTGGTAGTGGCGATGGGGCTCGCCGTACCGGTTGGCCAACTGCGCCAGCAGCGCGGAGTCGGGGGCACGGGGTGCCAGCGCCCGCCATGTGGCCTGCCAGTCGTGTCGGTGGTGTTCGATGAAGGTGTCCGTCTGCATCATCACGCGATTGTGCGTGCCCCGGGCAGGCGATGCCAATCGACCCGCGCGGGTCCTGGCCGGTCAGCGGTTGCGCCGCGCGATCGCATGGTCGAGCGACAACCAGCCCGGGCCGTGTGCCATCAGGAACAGCAGCGCCACGGCCCAGACCCCGTGCACCGGATAGGCGGACGGATAGACGAAGATCTGGATCGTCAGCGTCATCACCAGCAAGGCCAGCGCGGACAGCCGTGTCGCCAGGCCGATCAGGAGCAGGATCGGAAACAGGTGTTCCGCGCCGGCGGCGGCCAGCGCGGCCAGTTCGGGTGGCAGCAGCGGCAAGCGGTATTCCTCCCGGAACAGGAACAGCGCCGAATCCGACAGGCGTGGCCAGCCGAGTGTGAACGTTCCGTCGACGATGTCGATGGCCAGTCCCTCGACCTTGGTCTGGCCGGACTTCCAGAAAACGGCGGCGATCGAGAAACGCGCCACGATCGCGATCGCGGCGTCCGGAATGCGCGCAAACCAGTGATGGATCAGCGACACCAGGCCGGCGATGGGGTTGGCCGAGGCGCGTGAGGATACGGGGTTCGATGCAGTCGGGGTCATGGCGATGGCTCCATCTGGCAGACAAGTGGATGGCGCAGCAGCAGGGCGATGCTGCCGGCCAGGTCGAATGCGGCGCACGGGTCCGCGTCCGCTGCCGCATCGGCGGCCCGGGCCAGCGTGGCGCCCGCGTGCAGCCGGGCCAGGAAGTGGCCGGTGCCGGCTTGCACCGGCAGTGCCCATACCTCGAGTCCGTCGCGAAACACCAGCACCTGCTCGGGCTGCATCGGGTCGACGGTCTCGAGGTCGCGTGTGCCCTGGTGTGCCGCCCAGATGGCATGGATCGCGAACGGCGACGCCAGCAGGCGTACCGACGGATGCAAGCCGATGCGCATGCGGGCCAGTCGTTGCGGGTCGGCCATCGCGCGGCCGATCATCGCGGCCGTCCAGGGATCGGCATCGGCCGCGTGGCAGGCTTCGATGCGGGCCATCTCCAGTCGAGCCAGGTCCGCCAGGTAGGGCACCGATGCCGCCGGCGCGAACGCGGCGATGAAGTCGGGAAAGTCCGTGCCGGCATACGCCAGGATACGGGTGCGGGGCGGCCGCTCGCGCACGAAGACCTGCGCCATCGCGCGGAAGAACGCGGTGCCGACCAGTTCCTGCGTGACCGGGAACTGCCCGGCCAATGTGTCCACCAGCGACACCATGATGTTGTTGCGGTGGACCGCGAAGCGGGGTGCGGGTTCCGATCCGTTCCAGCTGTGCAGTCCGGCCGGACAGCTCCGGTCGGGATCGAGCAGGGCCGCGACGAAGCCGGCCGGATCGCCCAGCGCATGCGCCGCACCCGCGCCGATGCCGGCAGGGTCGGCGGTCATGCCGCAAGCCCCTGCTGCCATGGCACGGACCGGGCCGGCGCCGGGACCTCCGCGCCGGCGTCGCGCAGCAGACGGTCGGCCTGCCGGGCCTCCGCGAGCAGGACCGCCAGCGGCGGAATGTCGTTGTCGCGTTCGAGCAGCGTGGGTACGGGACCGGTCAAGGCCAGCGCAAGACGGTACAGGTTCCAGACCGGTTCGGCGACCGGTGCGCCGTGGTGGTCGATCAGCAGCGTGGCCCCGCCAGCGTCCTGCTGCCGGGCATGACCGGCCAGGTGGATTTCGCCGACGGCGTCCAGCGGCATGGCCTGCAGCATCGCGCGTGCATCGCCGCCCTGGTTGGTGGCGCTGACGAACACGTTGTTGACGTCGAGCAGCAGGCCGCAGCCGGTACGCTCGACCACGCGGCGGATGAACGAGGCCTCGTCCATCGTCGATGCCGCAAATGCCAGGTAGGTGGCCGGATTTTCGAGCAACATGCGCCGGCCGAGCCGCGCCTGCACCTGGTCGACATGGTCGCATACCCGTTGCAGGGTGTGCGTGTTGTAGGGCAGCGGCAGCAGGTCGTTGAGGTAGGCGTCGCCATGGGTCGACCAGGCCAGGTGTTCGGAAAAACTCTGCGGCTGGTACCGATCGAGCAAGGCCGCGAGTCGCTCCAGGTGGTCCCGGTCGAGCGCGGCCGCCCCGCCGATGGACAGGGCCACGCCGTGCAGCGACAGCGCATAGTGCGCGCGCACCTGTCCCAGCCAGTGGTGCAGCGGCCCGCCGGGAACCATGTAGTTCTCGGCATGGACCTCGAAGAAGCCGGCGTCCGGGCGTTCTTCGAGCACCTGCCGCAGATGTTCGGCTTTCAGGCCGATGCCGCAACGCGGCGGCAGCGCGCGCAGGCCGGCCGCGCCGCTGCGCCGCGTGTCGCCGCTCGGGCCGGATGGGCCGGTGCTGCGCATGATGGTCCGTGGCCTCAGGTCTTCTTCTCTTCGAAGGCCTTGAGCTGGCCGTGGCCGGTCGGCGAGGTCTTGGACATGGTCTTCTCGCAGGTGCCCTTGGCGACCAGCTTCCAGGCGTTGCCCTGGTAGTCGACCTTGGACGTGCCGGCGCAGGTCGTGCCCGGTCCGGCCGCGCAATCGTTCTTGCCCTTGAGTGCGACGCCGAAGCATTTCTCCTTGTCGGCCGACTGGGCCAGCACCGGCGAGGACGCCAGCGTCATGGCGGCGCCGAAGGCCAGTGCGAGGGCTGCGCCGGATGCGTAACGAGTGGTCTTGGATGGGGTCATGGTGATCTCCTTGCGTGGACGGACGGGTTGACGAATCGTTGCCAGGCACCGACGGGTTGGAAACTCGCGGTGCTGATGGTTCGTCGCAGCCGATCGACCCGTTCTTACAGCGCCAGCGCACGAGAGCCGGCCCGGGCCGGGCTGCGAACGGTGTCGGCCGGATGCGGCGCCCGCGCGTGCGCGTCAGCGTGCGGGGCCGGAGCGCCGGCGCGTGTCGCGCAACATGAAGAGGTACAGCGACTCCACCTTTTCGCGCGCCCACGGTGTCTTGCGCAGGAACTTCAGGCTCGACGCGATGCTGGGTTCGTGCGTGAAGCAGCGCAGCGGGATCCGCTGGCCCAGGCCGGGCCAGTCGTAGGTTTCGACCAGGGCCAGCAGGATCTTCTCGAGCGTCATGCCGTGCAGGGGATTGCGCGGCTGCGGGTCGGGCGGGGGTGTCATGGCCATGGGACGGGGCTGCGCGCGCGCATCAGGTCGTATGCGTGTCGGCCCATGACGCGCTGCGGCGCCACAGTTCGGCGGCCAGCGCGGCGTCACGGCCCTTCGCGCTCGGTGTGCGGGGCTGGCACTTGTCGTAATACAGGCCGGTCTCATCCGCGACGGCTGCCGCGGTGGCGCAATGCAGCGTCGTCAACGCGCCTTCCTCGGTCGAGATCTTGCCCAGCTTCAACAGCGGCCGGACCGGCCAGGGCACGGCGCGCCAGATGTCCGAGGCCACGACGCCCGGGTGCAGGGCGTAGGTCGTGACGCCGGTGCCGGCGAGCCGGCGGCCGAGTTCGGCGCTGAACAACACGTTGGCCAGCTTGGAGTTGCTGTATTCGTCGAGTGTCGTGCGGCTGCGCGTGCGCTGGCGCAACACGTCCCAGTCCAGTCCGGTGGCACGGTAATGGGCCCGGCTGGCCACGGTCACGATACGCGCCGGCGCCGAGGCCTTGATGCGATCGAGCAGCAGTTGCGTGAACAGGAACGGGCCCATGTGGTTGACGCCGAACGCCAGCTCGAAGCCCGACGCGGTCAATCCGCGCTGGCCGGCCAGCCCGGCATTGTTGACCAGCAGGTGCAGTGGCAGCTCGCGCCCCAGGAAGGCCTGCGCGCAGGCCCTTACCGATGCGAAGTCAGCCAGGTCCATCTGCAGCGCCTCCACGTGCGCACTGCCGCTGGCCGCGCGAATGCGCTGCAATGCCGCCTCCGCGGTGCGCGTATCGCGGCAGGTGATGAACAGGTGGGCGCCCTGGCGTGCCAGTTCGCGCGCGGTGACCAGGCCGATGCCGGTATTGGCACCGGTGATCAGCGCAACACGACCGGACAGCGGCAGATCCGACGGGGAGGAGGCGGACATGGCAATGCGGCCGCGGTGGCCGCGAAAAGATGGACGTTCCCGATGGTACGCGCAGCGCATCGGGCCGACGTTCGCTACCGATGCGCGACGCGATCCGCATGGCGGCCGGTGCCTGCAAGGGACCCGGTCAGCGGTTCGTCACGATGGTTCGCGCGGCTCGCGTTGCGCCACGACCTTCGCCCAATGCGCCTTCGACTGCGGATAGATCAGTGTTTCTTCGAGCGCGATGTGCTCCAGGTACAGCTGCACGAATATCTCCACGCCATGCTGGAACTCGGCCGGATCGGGCCAGCTCTCGCCCTTGGCGACGGCGCGCAACTGGGGTCCGAGCAGGGCCCAGTCGCGCTCGATCCATCCATGGTCCTGCTGCAGGCGCTGCACGGCCTGTACCAGTTCCGGGTCCGCGCTGGCCAGCAGCGGCGGAAACACCGTCGCTTCTTCTTCGGCATGGTGTTCGTGCGAGGTGCCGCCGAAGAAGGCGTCGAGGTCTCTGGCACGTTGCCGCGAAGCCGGCGTCGGCCCCTCGTCGTCGATCCGTTGGCTCAGATCGGACAGTTCCTGCAGGTATTCCAGTGTCTGCTGATGGCAGGCGTCGAGGGCGCTGAAATTCGCCAAAGGTGGGTGTGCAATCATGGCTGTCTCCTTGCTGTCCCGTCCATTCTGGACCCCATGCAGGGCAGGGTCTTGATCGACATCAAGCGCGGGGAGATGAAGCCGACGTCCTCCCCGGGGGGCTTCAGGCGTAGGTGACCCAGTCGCGGTACGGGGCGTCGTCGAGGTGCGGCAAGGTGTTGTAGGTCAGCAGCACGTGGCGCTTCGGGTTGAACGAGAACTCGGTCACCGCGCTGTTGCGGATCCGCAGGTTGAGCTCGATCGTCGTCTCGGGCGTGCAGCCCAGCACCAGCCCCACGGCGGTGGCGATCGGGCCGCCGCTGGAGACCAGCAACACGTTGCCGTCGTGGTTGCGGCGCACGTCGTCGAGCACCTGCCGGATGCCGGCGCTGAATTCGTCGTACGAGGGCATGCCGCGCGGGCTGACGACACCGTTCATCCATTGCGTCAGCCCGTCGCGCAGCAGCCGGAAGTGGTGGCGGTATTTCTCCGGCGTGTCGGCCTTGCCGAGCGGGTGGGGATGCACCGTCTCGATCACCGCGGCACTGTCGTATTCATTGAGCCCGGCCACGGCCTGCGCCGGCAGTGCGATTCCGGCGCCTTCCCGGATGCCGTCCCAGGTCTGTTGCTGGCGTCGCAGCGTGCCGGTGATGGCGGTGTCGATCTGCACGCCGCGTTGCGCCAGGTACTGGCCCAGCCGCACGCTCTGGCGCCGGCCCAGGTCGCTGAGCTGGTCGTAGTCGTCGGCGCCAAACGAAGCCTGGCCATGGCGTACGAGGTAGAGGGTTCCCATGACGGGATTGTGCGGACAGCGGCGCCGCGCCGCAGTCGCGCCAGTGACCGCGCCAGTGACACCGACGGGGCCGCAGCGGATGCCGCGGCGGCCCGCGCGTCGGATCAGGCGGGTTCCGGCGCGCCGGGAATCGGCAGGCTGTCGAAGGCCTTGAACTCCTGCAGCGACACATTGGTCTGCACCTGCTGCACGCCGGGCAGGCGGTGCAGCTTGCTCAGCAGCAGCGACGAATAACTGTCCAGGTCCGCGGCCACCACCATCAGCAGGAAATCGGCGGTGCCGGTGACGGCATGGAACATCACCACTTCCGGAATCGCGAGCACGGCGTCGATGAAGACGGTGTTGCGTGCGTCGTTCTGGTGATCGATCGTGATGCTGACGAACGCCACGACGCCATAACCCAGCTTGCGGCGGTCCAGCCGGGCGCGGTAGCCGTCGATCAGGCCCGACTCCTCCAGCCGCCGGATGCGTCGCCAGCACGGTGACTGCGAGAGCCCGGTGGCCTGGGCCAGCTCGTTCGTGGTCAGCCGCGCGTTGTCCTGCAGGGCAGAAAGCAGCTGGCGATCGATCGTATCCAGTTCCGTGTGCATAAATATTCCTCGATGGCGAGTTCAAGTGAATAAATTATCTACGGAGAAGAAACCGATTGGATTGGTACGATCAAGGGCGGAAAATCGCCGCATAACCACTGTCGAAAGTCGACCCACCATGACCACCGCTGCCAGCGCACTTTTCTCCCATGTTCCTCCGTATCCCGGAGATCCCATCCTGTCGCTGATGGAGAGTTTCCAGGCCGACACCCGACCCGAGAAGGTCAGCCTGAGCATCGGCGTCTATTTCGACAATGCCGGGCGGCTGCCCATGCTGCCGTCGGTGCGGCGTGCCGAGACCGCCATGTTGTCGAACATCGGCCCGCGGCCCTACCTGCCGATCGAAGGCATGGCCGCTTATCGCAGCGCCGTGCAGGCGCTGTTGCTGGGCGCCGACCACGAGGCCGTGACCGGCGGACGCGTGGCCACGCTGCAGACGCTGGGCGGCTCCGGCGCGCTGAAGGTGGGTGCGGATTTCCTGCACCGGTATTACCCGGATTCGAACGTCTGGGTCAGCGACCCGACCTGGGAGAACCACCACGCGATGTTTGCCGGCGCCGGCCTGAAGGTCGACACCTATCCGTATTACGACCCGGCCACCGGCGGCCTGCGATTCGACGCCATGCTGGCCAAGCTCAAGACCCTGCCGCGCCACAGCGTGGTGCTGCTGCACGCCTGCTGCCACAACCCGACCGGCGTCGATCTCACCAGCGAGCAGTGGCAGGAACTGATCCCGGTGCTGCGCGACGGCGGCCTGATTCCCTTCGTCGACATCGCCTACCAGGGTTTCGGCGACGGCCTGGTCGAGGACACGTTCGCGTTGCGCGCCATGGCCGATGCCGGGCTGCAGTTCCTGATCGCGAACTCGTTCTCGAAGAACTTCTCCATGTATGGCGAGCGTTGCGGCGGGCTGAGCGTGGTCTGCGCCGACCGCGCGACGACCGAGGCCGTGCTCGGACAGCTCAAGGCGACGGTACGCGCCAACTACTCGACACCGCCCACCCATGGCGCGCGCGTGATCGAGCGTGTACTCAATGATGCGGAACTGTTCGCGATGTGGACCGCCGAGACCGCCGAGATGCGCGAGCGTATCCGGGCCATGCGCGAGGCGCTGCATGCGGCGCTGAACGCGATCTTCCAGGGGCGGCACAACGTCGACTACCTGCTGTCGCAACGCGGCATGTTCAGCTACACCGGCCTGAGCAAGGCCCAGGTGTCGCAGCTCAAGGACGACCCTGCGGTCTACCTGGTCGGTTCGGGTCGCCTGTGTGTCTCGGGCCTGACCACCGACAACGTCGAGCACGTGGCGCGCGCCATGGCCGCCGTGATGGAGTGAGCATGCAGCAGCAGCCCCGCGGTCCGTCGGCGACCGAACAAATCGTCCAGCAGGAGAAGGCCCAGCTCGATTTCAGCCGCTCCATGAGTTATGGCGACTACCTGCAGCTCGACCAGATCCTGACGGCGCAAAAGCCCTTGTCGCAGGCGCACGACGAGATGTTGTTCATCGTGCAGCACCAGACCAGCGAGTTGTGGATGAAGCTGATGCTGCACGAGCTCGGCGGTGCGATGCGTTGTGTCGCCGGCGACCAACTCTCCAGCGGCTTCAAGATGCTGGCGCGGGTTTCGCGCATCATGGAGCAGCTGGTGCATGCCTGGGACGTGCTGGCCACGATGACGCCGCCCGAATACACCGCGATGCGGCCGTCCCTCGGGCAGTCGAGCGGATTCCAGAGTTACCAGTACCGCTGCATCGAGTTCGCGCTGGGCAACAAGAATGCCGCCATGCTCAAGCCGCATGCGCATCGCCCGGAGTTGCTGGCGCTGGTGCAGGCGGCCTACGAGGCGCCGTCGCTGTACGACGAATCCTTGCGCCTGATGGCCCGACGCGGCCTGGCGATGCCCGACAGCCACCTGCAGCGCGACTGGACCCAGCCCTACGTCGAGAGCGAAGCCGTCACGCAGGCCTGGCTGACGGTCTACCGCGATCCGTCGGCGTATTGGGACCTGTACCAGCTGGCCGAGGAACTGGTCGATGTCGAGGACGCATTCCGGCTCTGGCGGTTCCGCCATGTGACCACGGTCGAACGCATCATCGGTTTCAAGCGCGGCACCGGCGGCACCGGCGGCGTGAGTTACCTGCGCAAGATGCTCGACGTGGTGCTGTTCCCCGAACTCTGGCGCGTGCGCACCGAGTTATGACACCGGACCCGGCGACGTTCGGCCCCGACCGGCCCCTGGCCGAGCGGGAGCGCGCCTATTCGCCGAGTTCGTGTATCGGCGGCAATTACCAGCCCTTCGTGCAGGCCTATGCCGATCGCAGTGCCGCCGTGCGCCGGCAGCACGCGGGACGCCTGGGCCTCGCCTACGGCCCGGCGGCGTCGCACACGCTGGACCTGTTCGTGCCAGCGCCCGCCGATGCCGGTGCGCCGCCCCCGCCGCTGCTGGTTTTCATCCATGGGGGGTACTGGCAGGAGTTGTCGAAGAACGAATCCCTGTTTGCCGCCGAGGATTGCCTGGCCGCCGGCGCCGCGTTCGCGGCCGTCGACTACACGCTGGCACCGCATGCCACGGTCGAACAGATGGTGCTCGAGTGCCGCCAGGCGCTGCGCTGGTTGCACGCACACGCGGCCGAACTCGGATTCGACGGCCGGCGCATCGTCGTGGCCGGCAGTTCGGCCGGTGCCCACCTCGGCGCCATGTGTTGCCTGCGCGGCTGGCCGGGCGATGCCGACCTGCCGGCGGGCCTGCCGGCGGCCGCGGTGCTGGTGTCGGGCATCTACGAACTGGCACCCTTGATCGGGACCACGATCAACGCGGCGCCGGCCCTGACGCAGGCGTCGGCGGCACGGGTGAGTCCGCTGCGTTTCGACCTGACGGGATTTCCGCCGGCGCTGGTGTGCTGGGGCGAGATCGAGACCGACGCGTTCAAGCTGCAAAGCCGTGCCCTGGCCCAAGGCATCGAAGCGGCCACCGGCAGGTCGGTGCCGAGCGTCGAGGTGCCCGGCCGCAACCATTTCGACGTCATCCTCGAGCTGGCGCGGCCCGGCTCCGCGCTGGGGGATGGCACACGCGGCTTGCTGGAGTGACACCGGCCAGGAGCAGACCATGACCCAGACCGCCACCGTTCTTCGCTCCGACATCGTCATCATCGGTGGTGGTGCCGGAGGCCTCGAACTCGCCGCCCGGCTGGGCCGCAAGCTCGGGCGCGAAGCGGTGTTGCTGATCGATCGCGCGCCCATCCATATCTGGAAGCCGACGCTGCACGAGGTGGCCGCGGGCACGATGGATGCCCATGCCGAGGGCCTGTCCTATCCCATCCTGGC
>JBFIDI010000097.1:0-14166 GCA_041581405.1 Burkholderiaceae bacterium | reverse complement strand
GATCGGGCCGGCCGACAACACGGCGCGCTCGTAGTCGAGCCCGCTCATCAGCACCTTGGCTCCGCTGTTGAGGCCGCCCAGGATGTTCTCGTGTGGCACCTCGACATTGTCGAACACGAGTTCGCCGGTATGGCTGCCGCGCATGCCGAGCTTGTCGAGCTTTTGCGCGATCGAGAAACCCTTCATGCCTTTTTCAATCAGGAACGCGGTGACGCCGCGTGCGCCCAGCTCCGGCTCGGTCTTGGCATAGACCACCAGGGTGTCCGCATCCGGGCCGTTCGTGATCCAGAACTTGCTGCCGTTGAGCAGGTAAAAACCGCCCTTGTCCTCGGCCTTGAGCTTCATCGAGATGACGTCGCTGCCGGCGCCCGACTCGCTCATCGCCAACGCGCCGACATGTTCGCCGCTGATGAGCTTGGGCAGGTATTTCTGGCGCTGCGCATCGGTGCCGTTGCGCCGGATCTGGTTGACACACAGGTTGCTGTGGGCGCCGTAGCTCAGGCCCACCGACGCCGATGCACGGCTGATCTCCTCCATCGCGATCATGTGGGCCAGGTAACCCATGCCGGCGCCGCCGTATTCTTCGCCGACCGTGATGCCGAGCACCCCCAGCTCGCCCATCTTGCGCCACAGGTCCATCGGGAACTGGTCGCTGCGGTCGATCTCGGCGGCGCGGGGCGCGATCTCCGCCTGCGCGAACGTGCGCACGGCGTCGCGCAGTGCATCGATGTCTTCACCCAGCTGGAAGTCGAGTCCGGGCAATGCGTTCATGGTTGTCTCCTGATGAGTCTTTGAGGGGATGGGGCGGTGCTCGGCCGTCAGTAGGTCTTGGGCACCGGCACCAGGGTTTGCTGCATCACCGCGCAGTCGGTCTGCCGCCCGTCTTCGCCATGGTGCACGACCGTCGCGTTCGTCACGATGATGCGCCTGCCGGCACGCACGACCCGGCCGATGGCGCGCAATTCCCCCTGGCGCATGGCGGCAAGGAAATTGATCTTGTACTCCACGGTGGTGACCTCCATGCCGTCCGGGGCGACCGTCAAGGCCGCGTATCCGCCGGCAATGTCGGCCAGCGCCCCCATGGCACCGCCATGGAATCCGGCTTGCTGCTGCGTCACCTTGTCGGAATACGGCAACGCCAGTTCGCACATGCCAGGCCCCACGTCCAGCAGGCGTACGCCGAGGTGGCGCATCATGCCCTGGCGCTCGAAACTGGCGAGCACCCGGCGATACAGGTCGGGATGTTTCGGACTCTCGGTGGCGTCGGTGGGCGTCATGGAAGGGGTGGTGGGTGGTGGTGGCTTGTTGACGTTTACGTAAACGTCAATTATGGATCATCGGATGCAAAAAGTCACCCGGGAAACAGACGGACGGTGTCATCCGACCGCACTGCGCTTGTCGGCCTTGGCCAGCAAGGCCTTCGCCTCCCGCTCGTGCTCCCGGACCTCGTCGAGGTTGGCCACGAGATCGGCCATCTGCTCCTCCAGCGCCAGCCGGTGGGCCGCCAGCACGTTCAGGAACTTGCGCAGCTGCGGCCCGGTGTCGCGCGGGCTGTCGTACATGTCGATGATCTCGCGCGCTTCCGTTAACGACAAGCCCAGTCGCTTGGCGCGCAAGGTCAGCTTGAGCCGGGTGCGGTCGCGCGCGCTGTAGACCCGGCTCCGGCCGCCGGGGCCGACGCGTTGCGGCTGCAGCAGACCCATGTCTTCATAGAAGCGGATCGCCCGCGTCGTCAGGTCGAATTCCCGCGCAAGATCGCTGATGGTGAATTGGGTGGCCATGGTCGTGACGCTCTCCAGTACGGGCACATGCCCCGGGGATACACAGGCGACAGCTGCGCGCACCACCTGTTCCTACAATGGCGGATTACAACTGACGTTTACGTAAACGTCAATTTATACCCGATGCCATGAACGAACTCGAAAACCAGCTGCACTACCCCCTGGGTGACGCCATGCCCGAGCCGGGTCGCACGATGGAGGTGGCGCCCGGCGTGCGCTGGATCCGGATGTCGCTGCCGTTCGCACTGAACCACATCAATCTGTGGTTGTTGCGCGACGAGATCGACGGCCGCCAGGGCTGGAGCGTGGTCGACTGCTGCATTGCGCGCGACGAGTCGCGTGCGCAGTGGGAGCAGGTGTTCGCGAACGAACTCGACGGACTGCCGATCCTGCGCGTCATCGTGACCCACATGCATCCCGACCATATCGGCC
Source organism: Burkholderiaceae bacterium (assembly GCA_041581405.1). Lineage (GTDB taxonomy): Bacteria > Pseudomonadota > Gammaproteobacteria > Burkholderiales > Burkholderiaceae_C > CAISIP01. The sequence continues at coordinate 11,953 of JBFIDI010000097.1, read as the reverse complement.
TGGCCGACTGGTTGTGCCAACGCTGGAACGTGCGCCTGTGGATCAGCGCCACCGACTACCACGTGGCACGGCTGGGCGCGTTGGGACCCTCGGCGTTCGGGGGCGAGGCTGCGGCCGATTACTTCGCATCGCACGGCCTGAACGACCCGGCCTCGGTGGAACAGATCAAGGCCCGCACCCGCTACTTTCCCAGCCTGGTACCCAGCGTGCCGCGCCAGTACCGCCGCATGTCGGATGGCGACGTGTTGACCATCGGCGGCCGGAACTGGCGCTGCATCAGCGGCTACGGCCACGCACCCGAACACATCGCGCTGTATTGCGACGCGCTGAAGCTGCTGATCGGCGGCGACATGATGTTGCCGCGCATCTCGACCAACGTCAGCGTCTACGAAGTCGAGCCGGAGGCCAATTCGCTCAAGCTCTTCCTGGACTCGATCGAGCGTTTCCGCGACCTGCCCGAAGACACCCTGACGCTGCCGTCACACGGCAAACCCTTCACCGGCCTGCAGGTGCGGATCGACCAGTTGCAGGACCACCACCGCGACCGCCTCGACGAAGTGATGCAGACCTGCAGCGAACGCCCCAGCTGCGCGGCCGACATCCTGCCCGTGATGTTCAAACGCCCGCTGGACCTGCACCAGAAGACCTTTGCCATGGGCGAGGCGGTCGCTCACCTGCATGCCTTGTGGTACCAGGGCCGGCTGCAGCGAAGCCTCGACGCGGACGGGGTATACCGGTTCGCGCCATGCCGCTGATCCAGCGCCACGACCTCAGTTCCACAGGGGAATCGACTCGTCCTTGAGCTGGCCGCGCAGCGACTGATAGTCGGGCATCACCGAACGCACCGTATCCCAGAAGCGGGGGCTGTGATCCATCACGCGCAGATGGCTCAGTTCGTGCGCCACCACATAGTCGATCACGTCCATGCGGAAGTGGATCAGGCGCCAGTGCAGGCGGATGGATCCGTCGGCACGGGCGCTGCCCCAGCGGGTGCCGGCGCTGCTGAGCGACAACTTGCGCCACTGGACCTGCAATCGGGGTGCGAAGTGGTCGAGCCGTTCGGCAAACACGCGACGGGCCTGGCGCATCAACCAGGCCTGCACGCTATCGCGGATCTGTTGTTCGGTCGCATGGTGCGGCAGGCCCAGGCGCAGGTCGCAGACCGCATCCGGGCCGAGCGCCGGGTCCAGGACGCCCAGACTGGCACCCGCGCCGGGACTGGACCGCGACGAATCGAGCACGATGCGCACCGGGGTCCCCAGGAACGGGAACCGGGCACCATCGCGCCATTCGATGCGGTTGGCATGCATGCGCGCATGCCGATCGCGCGCCTCGACCAGCTTGCGCACGATCCAGGACGCCTTTTCGTCCAGCGCCTGCTGCACGTCCGCCAGCGCGACCCATTTCGGCGCATGCACGACCAGGCCGTCGGCGCCCACCGAGAAACCGATGGTGCGGCGCTTGCCGCGCTTGAACTCGTAACCGACGAGGTTTCCGCACAGGTGGACCTCCCGGTTCGCCCGCGGATGACGGAATACCGCCATGTCGGGCCGGACCGGCTGCTGCGACCCGACCGCAGCCCCCGCCGCCGGCCGCTGCGCACCGGTGGCGACGGGTGCCGGTGGCGCCGGCTCGGACCCGTCGTCGGGAGCGAACAGGTCCAGTGTGTATTGCAGCAACGCTCGCATGGTGTCCGGTTCGTGCGCTCGCCAGCCCGTCAGCGATACGCCTCGGGATCGATCCGGCGCATCTCGGCCTCGATCCAGGCCTCGACCTCGCGCATCAATTCGTCGGGCTTGCGCCCGGCGCTCGGAATGGGCGGGCCGATGGACACATCGACCGTACCCGGCATCTTGATGAAGGCCTTGCGCGGCCAGCACTTGGCCGAACTCACGGCAATTGGAATGACCGGCGCGCCGGTTTCGATCGCCAGCCGTGTTCCTCCGGACTTGTAGACACCCTTGTGACCACGCGCGATACGTGTGCCTTCCGGAAACATGATGATCCAGGTCCCGCGTGCCAGCAGCTTCTTGCCCTGCGCCACCACCTTGCCGAATGCCCTGGCCCGCTGCTCGCGATCGATGTGGATCATGTCCAGCCGGCCCATGGCCCATCCGAAGAAGGGAACCCGCAGGAGTTCCTTCTTGAACACGTAGGCCAGCGGATGCGGCATCAGGGTCGGCAACAGGAAGGTCTCGAATGTCGACTGGTGCTTGACCAGCAGGATCGCGGGGCTGGTTGCCCCGTCGGGGAGATGCTCCATGCCGCTGACCCGTACCTCGATGCCCAGCAGCACCCGGGCGCCGGCGACAGCCCAGCGCAGCCACCGCACCGCCATCCACCACAGGCCGGTGCCGCCGACCCACAGAGAAGCGACCAGCATGACGATGCCCCAGGGAATGACCGTGACCAGCATCCACACCATGTGCAGCACGGATCGAATGAATGCCAGGACGCGCACCGGAAGTCTCCTGCTCGAGCGGGGATGATCGGAGATCAGCTTGGCGCCGCGGTCGGCACCGCGTCACGTTCGATGAGGTACTCGGCAAACGCCGCCAGATCCTCGTGCACCCGCGTTGCCGGCGGGAACGTCGACGGCAACGGCTGGTCACGGTATTGCGCGCCCTGCCCCGTCAGCACCAGATGCGGCTCGCAGCCGGTGGCTGCCGCGGCGATCAGGTCCTCGGGCGCATCGCCGACCGCCGGCGTGCCCGACAGCTCGATGCCGAAACGCTCGCGGATCTGCTCGAACAGGCCCGACTGCGGCTTGCGGCAGCGACAGCCTTCATCCGGCGCGTGCGGACAGAAGAACACGGCATCGACCCGGGCCCCCACGGCGGCCAGCAGCTTGTTCATGCGCCCTTGCTGCGCATTGATGGCTGCCATCTCCACCGCACCGCGGCCGAGGTCGCCGTAGTTGGCGGCGATCACGACATGCCAGCCACCGTGGTTGAGCCTGGCGATGGCCTCCATCGCGCCCGGCAGCGGCTGCCAGCCGTGATCGGTATCGATCTGGTCGGCACACACGTCGCCGATGGTTCCATCCCGATCCAGGATGACCAGCTTGAAGTTCATCATCACTGGCCGTCCAGTCGCGACAGGTCGGCGACGCGGTTCATGGCGTTGTGCAGCGCCTGCAGCAGGCCCAGGCGATTGAGCCGCAGGTCCATCTCCGGTGCATTCACCATGACCTGCTCGAAAAACGCGTCGACCGGGGCGCGCAATGCGGCCAGCGTCTGCAATGACGCGGTGTAGTCCTTGGCGGCGAACTGCGCGTCGGCCTGGGGCGCACATTGCACCATGGCCGCATGCAAGGCCTGCTCTGCGGGTTCCCGCAATAACACCTCGCTGACATGCGGATCCACCGGTGGCACCTTCTTGAGGATGTTGCCGATGCGCTTGTTGGCCGCCGCCAGCGCGGGCGCCTCGGGCAGGGCGGCAAAGGCGCGTACCGCGGACAGGCGCAGCGGCAGCTCCGCCCAATGCGACATGCCTTGCGCATGAATGGCCGCGTCGACCTCGGCTCCGGTGTGTCCGCCATCGCGCAGGTAACCCCTGAGCCGTTCCACCAGGAACTGGCCGAGCGGCTCCGCGACATCCTGGAGCATGCCCGCGGGAAATGCCGCGAACCCCATCTCGACCAGGCGTGCCGGCGCCAACGGCAATGCACGCTCGACCAGCATGCGCACCACCCCCAGCGCATGGCGGCGCAACGCAAACGGATCCTTGTCGCCGGTGGGCAGGTTTCCGATGCCGAACATGCCCACCAGGGTCTCGAGCTTGTCGGCCAGTGCCAACACCAGGCCAACCGTGGTACGCGGCAATGCATCACCGGCGAATCGGGGCTTGTAGTGATCTTCGATCGCGATCGCAACCGCGTCTCCCAGGCCGTCGTGGCGCGCGTAATACCCGCCCATGATGCCCTGCAATTCAGGGAACTCGCCGACCATGTCGGTCAGCAGGTCGGTCTTGGCCAGCTGTGCGGCCGTATCGACATCCGCCAGCAGCGCACGATCACCCAGTTCGCCGGCCAGCGCACCGGCAATCGAGCGCACCCGTTGCATGCGTTCGCCTTGAGATCCGAGCTTGTTGTGATAGACCACGCGCGAAAGGCCTTCGACACGCGACATCAGGCTGCGCTTGCGATCCTGGTCGAAGAAGAAGCGGGCATCGGCCAGGCGCGGCCGCACGACACGCTCGTTGCCGCCGACGACGGCACTGGTGTCGCTCGGCGATACGTTGCTGACCACGAGGAAGCGGTTCGTCAGGCGGTGCGACGCGTCGAGCAGCGGGAAGTACTTCTGGTTCGCCTTCATCGTCAGGATCAGGCATTCCTGCGGAACCTCGAGGAACTGTTCGTCGAAGCTGCAGACCAGCACGTTCGGTCGCTCCACCAGGGCCGTGACCTCGTCCAGCAAGGCGGGATCGTCGACGGCGTATACGCCGCCGCCCAGGCGTTCGCAGGCGGCCCCCAGATGACGCACGATCTCGGAGCGGCGCGCGGCAAACCCGGCGATCACGGCGCCGTCACGTTCCAGCGTCTCGGAATAGGCGTCCGCATGGGCAATCACGACCGGCTTCTTGCCGGCTTCGAAACGATGGCCGATGGTCGTGTTGCCCGATTGCAGGCCGAGCGCCTGCACCGGGACGACGGTCGCACCATGGAGCGCGACGACCCCATGGGCCGGCCGCACGAAACTCACGCTGCTCCACCCGGGCAGTTCGCAGTTGCGCTGCAGCTGATAGGTCATGACCTTGGGAATCGGCAGGCGCTCGATGGCCGTCAGCAACGCGCGCTGCAGCCCCGCGCGGATGTCCGCGCCGGGCAGGACACTCGCGTAATAGACGAACTCGTCCTTGCCATCGCGCTGGACGAACAGGCGGTCGGCGCCGTCCTGCCCGTCGGGCCAGGTCTGCAGCAAGGCGGCGCACCGCGGCCCCATGGCCTGCGCCTTCTTGGTCAGGGCGACGGTCGGCTTTCCTTGCGCGTCGAACGCCACCTTGACCGGCATCAGCTTCTTCGACTCCGGAACATCCGGGGCGACCGCGGCGACGTCGCGCACATGGACCGCCAGCCTGCGCGGCGATGCGAAGGCGGTGAAAGCGGACGCATCGGCGACCAGGCCCCGGCTGTGCAACTCCTGCACCAGGGTACGTCCGAAGGCATTTCCGAGGGTTTCGAGCGCCTTGGGCGGCAACTCCTCGACCAGCAGTTCGACCAGCAGGTTCTCGCGGGAAATCATTGTCGGTTCCGTCACGTCAGGCCGCCTTCTTCGTCATCTGCTCGATCCATTGTGGAGGCGCCAACGGAAACCCGAGTCGCTCGCGGCTGTCGAAATAGGCCTGCGCCACCATGCGCGCGAGGTGGCGGATGCGGCCCATGTAGGCCGCACGTTCGGTCACGCTGATCGCTCCACGCGCATCGAGCAGGTTGAAGCTGTGCGCAGCCTTGAGCACCTGCTCGTACGCCGGCAACGCGAGTTGCTCCTGCACCAGGTGCGTCGCCTGCTTTTCGTGCGCGGCAAAGGCGGTCAGCAGGAAGTCCACGTCGCTGTGCTCGAAGTTGTAGGCGGATTGCTCGCGCTCGTTCTGCAGATAGACGTCGCCGTAGGTCGTGCCTTCGGTCCATTGCAGCGCGTAGATGTTGTCCACGTTCTGCAGGTACATGGCCAGGCGCTCCAGGCCGTAGGTGATCTCGCCGGTGACGGGCTTGCAGTCGATTCCGCCGACCTGCTGGAAATACGTGAACTGGGTCACCTCCATGCCGTTGAGCCAGACTTCCCAGCCCAGGCCCCAGGCCCCCAGCGTCGGGTTTTCCCAATCGTCCTCGACGAAACGGATGTCGTTGTGCTGCAGGTCGAGACCCAGGGCCTCGAGGGACCCCAGATACAGGTCCAGGATGTTCGATGGCGCCGGCTTCATCACCACCTGGTACTGGTAATAGTGTTGCAGCCGGTTCGGGTTGTCGCCATAACGCCCGTCCTTGGGGCGCCGGCTGGGTTGCACGTAGGCCGCCTTCCAGGGCTCCGGGCCGATTGCGCGCAGAAAGGTCGCCGTGTGCGACGTGCCGGCACCGACCTCCATGTCGTAGGGCTGGATCAGGACGCAGCCCTGGGCGTCCCAATACGACTGCAGTTTCAGGATGATTTGTTGGAAAGTGAGCATCGGGTCTCGCAAGGAAATGGCAGCAGGTCGGATACGACCCGGACCGTCCCACCATCGTCGATGGACGGACGCCAGGCCGCGGGCATGTTGCGGCATGCCGATTCCACCGGTGCCGGCGTTCGATTTTACGGTGCCCGCGTATGCCGGCCGCGCCGGGCCACGGCCGCGCCTGCCACGACCACCGCGACGAGCACCCACAACGGCCACAGGCCGAATCGCGAAGCCCACCACGCATAAGGCGTGATGCCGGCGCGTCCCTGGACCTCCCCCAGCAACACGCCCCGGGTATGGCGCGGCAGGGCATGGGTCACGCGCGCCTCATGGTCGATGATGACCGTATCGCCGGTGTTGGTCGCACGGATGAACGGGCGCTCGAACTCCAGCGCGCGCATGCGCGAGATGTTCAGGTGCTGGTCTATGGCCACCGTATTGCCGAACCATCCGATATTGCTGACGTTGACGAAGATGGTCGGCGACGTGGCCGGATCCGTGAAGCGCTGCACCAGTTCTTCGCCGAACAGGTCCTCGTAGCAGATGTTCGGAGCCAGGCGCTGGCCCTGCCAGGCGAACGACGGCGGCGCGAGCGCGCCGCGGTCGAAGTCGCCCAGGGGAATGTTCATCATGTTGGTGAACCAGCGAAAGAACGGCGGGATGAATTCACCAAAGGGAACCAGGTGATGCTTGTCGTACCGGTAGGACGCGTTGTCACCCGGCGCCATCGGTCCGGGCTTGAAGCCGACGACCGAATTGGTGTAACCACCGTCGGCCCCATGCAAGGGGACACCGAACAGGGCCGCCTGCTCGCGCTGCGCGTACCGTTCCTGTATGCCTCGCCAGTAACCGGGCGGCAGATCCTGTGGCAGCAGCGGGATGGCGGTCTCGGGCGCCACGACGAGCGAGGCGGATGCCACCGCGAGTTGTTCGCCGTACCAGCGCAGGGCGTCGGCAACGCCGGTGCCAGGCTGGAACTTGACGTCCTGCGCGATGTTTCCCTGCAGCAGGGCCACCTGCAGGTCTCCGGTCGATTTCGTATACGCGCCGGGCAGCCAGGCCATGATGGACGCCAACGCGGCCGCGGCCAAGGGCATCCAAACTTGCGCGCGTCGATCGCGCGCGGTCCACCAGAATGCCACCAGGGAGGCGATCAAGGCGACCAGGAACGCCACGCCGTAAGCACCGACATACCGGGCGAAACGGGCCAGACCGTCGATGTGCGCATAACCCGCCGCACCCCAGCCAAAACCCGTGAACCAGATGCCGCGTGCCAGTTCGGCAAACAACCACACGGCGGCAAACAGCAATGCCGCGCCACCCGGGCTGCGCGGCTGCAAGGCAACGAACGCGGCACCCGCCAGGGCGTAGTAGCCGGACAGGACCGCGGCAAGACAGAAGACCGCCAACGCCGACAACGCACCCGCCAGCCCGGCGTAGACCGACATGGCCACGTACATCCACCAGAAGGTCCCGCACAGCCAACTGGTGGAGAACAGCCAGGCCAGAACGGCGCCTTGCCGCGGGGATGCGGACGATCGGACCAGCACAGCCAGCACGCCCAAGGCCAGCAGTTGCATCCAGCCATGGGGCTGGCCGTCCCAGGGTGCGGCCAGCGCGGCTGCCTGCAACAACCCGGCCGCAATGGCGAGCAGGGGTGCGAGGATCAAGGTTCCTGCGCGGAGACCTTGAACCATTTCACCGCCCCGCCCTTGGTGTGCAAGACGACGAAATGCAGGCCGGAACGGGTATGGTGCTCGCCGCGACGCGGGACATGCCCCATCTCATGGGCGATCAGGCCGCCGATGGTGTCGAAATCGAGTGTCTCGTTGCCATCGGCAAACTTGACCCCGAAAGCGTCCTCGACCCGTTCGATGGAGGTGTCGCCACTGACACGGTAGGTGCGATCGGCGAGGCCGAAAATGTCGCCTTCGTCTTCTTCGATGTCGAACTCGTCCTCGATTTCTCCGACGATCTGCTCGAGCACGTCCTCGATCGTGATCAGCCCGGCCACCCGGCCGAATTCATCGATGACGATTGCCAGGTGGTTACGATTGCCACGGAAGTCACGCAACAAGTCGTTCAACCCCTTGCTCTCGGGGACGAACACCGCAGGCCGTAACAATGCGCGGACGCTGAACTCCGGCGCACGTTGCAGCTTGAGCAGGTCCTTGGCCATCAAGATGCCGATGATGTTTTCCCGGTCACCGTCGAAAACCGGAAAACGCGAGTGCGCGGTCTCGATGACGACGTTGAGCAGGTCATCGATGGACGAGTCGATGTTGAGCAGATCCATCCGCGTGGCGGGGACCATCACGTCGCCAGCCGACATGTCCGCCATGCGGATGACCCCTTCGAGCATGACCCTCGATTCGGTCCCGATGACGTTGTTTTCTTCGGCATCGGCCAGGGCGGCGATCAGTTCCTCTGTCGAGTCTGGTCCGGGATGAATGAACTCCGCAAGCTTCTGCAGAAACGAACGCTTGTCCTCTCTTTCAGGGAAGGGACGCTCAGGATAGGGTTCGGACACTGCCGTGGCACTGTAGTTGGGGACCCTCAAGGATACCGGATTGGCAAACCGCGGGCCAAACTAGCCTACAAGCAAGCCGCCGGGCGCACCAAGGCGCGTTGCGACGGACTGCGCAATGCGGGCTGGCTCAGTCCGGACGCCGGGGGCTACCCATCGGCCAGCTGTGTTGCAAGGCCTTGATGGCCGCCAGCATATTGTGAAATTGCTTCGACTGCGCCTTGAGCCGATAGTCGAGTTGCGCATAGTGGTCTTCGACGATCTCGGTCATGCGACTGTTGAGTGACGCCGGAGGCAAACGAAGATAGGCTTCGGTCTCGGAGCCATGGCGCTCCAGCACGGCACCGGCCTTGCGTGCGATTCCCAGCATCGCCGAGTTTTCACTCAATGCGTGGATGAACATCAGGGAAACGCCGTTGTTGCGGGCGTCCATGGCCGCGCGCTCGAACAGCCGTGCACCGTAACCCCTGCCACGTGCTCCCTTGGCCACCGACACGCCGAACTCCGCACAGCTGCTTCGTCGGTCGTCGGGCGAATAGGCAAGATGTGCCACGGCGATCAACGACAACCGCCGGTTCGTGATGCCGAATATCTCGTCGCACTCGAAGTTCAGGCCCTCGACGTATCGAGTGACATGCTCGTCTTTGGCGATGAAGCCGAAACGCAGATAACGATCCCGTTCGTCCAGTTCGAGCAGGTGCGAAAGGATCTGTGCGCGATGGTTCTCCCCCAGGGATCGGATCGGAATGATGGGAGAGACGGCCTTGATTTCATTGCCGGACTGAGCTCCGGTTGCGTGGTTGGCACCAGCCGCCGCGTCGACGCGTTCCAGGGCGGCATGTGTTTTCGTGTTCATGCGAAGAATATAAGGGTTTTCCCTGATTTCCATAGCCACCAATGCCACAAACAACCAGAAGATTTAGGGGCATGGCCCCATGGCCGACCTTCTGTGCTTGGCGATGGTGGGCAGGCAACCGGATGCGCCAGGGCCGGACTTGCGGGGGTGCGGAGCCGAAACGACTACAACAGTGCCAAGGACTGCGTGATCACCCTGCGGTCCAGCGCCAGCGCCAGGTGCGGCACCCCGGGAATATGGCGATTGTCGGCGTCCGGCAATGTCGCATTGGAGGCCGGAAACACGATGTTGTCGCAGTTGGAATAGAAACAGACAAATTTTCGTCGGCATTGGGCATCTTCCGCACCGCCAAGGGATTCGAGCCAAACACTATCCAGGCGCATTTGATGGGCATTCGCGATCGCCGGTAGTGGTGGACTCCAATGGCCCAGTCGGGTTCCGCGGTGTGGAGAACCAATGGTGACGATGCGATGAACCGGGGCGTCGGCCCCCTTGAGCTTCATCCAGGCGCGGACAACAAGACCACCCATGCTGTGGCATATGACCAACGGACTCACACCGGTGCTCTCGCGTAGCCGCGTCACCGCGTCGTCAAGCAAGGATGCATACGCGTCGATCGATGCAAAGGTCGGCTCCAGGTCGAGCGCCACATAGGGAATACGTTCGCGTTGCAGCTGTGGGTACCAGGCATTCCAGATGCCGCGATTGCAGACAAACCCGTGGACGAACACGACACCGCGTTGCGGGCCAGGTGTCGACGGCATCGATGGCTGGTCCGCAAACCGATGGGAGCGAAACGGCTGCCACCAGAGAAACACTTTGGACGCCACCCATGTTTCATGCAACCAGGCCTTGACGAGTTGCGACAACGACACTGGTGGCACTGGATCCCCGCGATTGCAGTACGCAGCAGCGGCAGACTGCAAAGCCAGAGTGGCGCAGAACCCCGCAAACAACATCAGGCTTGGCACAACCGCCAGCCAAGGAGCCCGGGTCCACAGGCCGAGGGAGGCAAGGACCAGGAGTCCGGATATCAGCGCGATCAATCGTCGGAGGAAGCGGCCAAGCATGGGGTGGTCGATGAGCGATAAGGGTTCTTGTTCCGAACCAGTCCATTGTGTCCGACATCGCGCAACGGGCTGAGTGGCCTGCAGCCATGATGCGCTAGTACGGAGCAGGAGTCCGCCGCAGCAAGCACTCGATGCGGAGGAATGACTAGACTCACACTACCCATGGATGCAGCCAAATTCATTCGCAGCTCGGTGACGGAGGTCGAACGCTTGCGCAAGATCACGGCAGCGGACCAAGCTCTGTCTGTTGCCGTCGAAACGGTCAAGAACTACCAGTCCGTTCGGTTTCGGCACAGCTATCGGGACCTGATCGAGTCCGGCCCTTATCAAGGCGCGGCGAAGTTTTTCCTGGAGGAGTTGTACGGCGTCGTCGATTACTCGAGGAGAGACGCGCAGTTCGCCAGGATCGCCGGAGCCATCGAGCGATTGCTCCCACATCCGGCCATTGCAACGGCTGTTGCACTGGCAAGGCTACACGTCCTGACCGAGCAGCTGGATCATTCGATGGGGCGGATCTGGATGTCGGCTCCCGAACACAAGACAGCGGCTGAGACCTACGTATTTGCGTGGAGGACCGTGGGAAGGCGACAGGAACGAGAGAAGCAGCTGCAGATGGTGCTGGAACTGGGAAGTGATCTCGAGCGATTGACCCGAACAGCTGGCCTGCGATTGCTGCTCAAGATGATGCGTCGACCGGCACACGCGGCTGGCCTGCATGAGTTGCAGGAATTCCTGGAAACTGGATTCGACACCTTTGCAGGGCTCGCGAAGCTAGAAGCTGGAGCAGACGGCTTCCTTGAGCTGATCAAGACGCGGGAATCGGGTTTGTTGCAAGCGCTGTTCGATCAGGATGTGGATGCACGGCAACTGATCAACGACGCGGTACTCCCCTGACCCAACCGTATCCCGGACAAGCCAGGTATATGTCGGCAGCGCACCAAGGTAATAACGGGCAGGCAAAAAAAATCGCCCAACCAAATGGCTGGGCGATTTTAGGAGTAATAGCCTGACGATGACCTACTTTCACACGGGAATCCGCACTATCATCGGCGCGGAGGCGTTTCACTGTCCTGTTCGGGATGGGAAGGAGTGGGACCACCTCGCTATGGTCATCAGGCATAACTTGTTGTCATCTTGACTGGGTCAAGACAACGAATTCATAGAGTTTATCAGCACTCGAATGATATCGAGCAATATTGACTGCGTCACTTGGCATAACAACCTTGATTCGATCGATATCAAAGTTATAGGGTCAAGCCGCACGAGCAATTAGTACAGGTTAGCTTAACGCATTACTGCGCTTCCACACCCTGCCTATCAACGTCCTGGTCTAGAACGACTCTT
>JBFIDI010000096.1:0-14172 GCA_041581405.1 Burkholderiaceae bacterium | reverse complement strand
GTTCGTCCATGGCCGCCGTCCACTGCTGCGCCGCCATCAGCAACTGGGCCCTGGCGAAACGGGCGTCGAAATCGCGCTTGTTGGCGGCGATCTTCGCGTCCAGGCCGGCCATGGCGGCGTCGGCCGCGCCCTGCTGGGCGGCAAAGTCGATCGCCGCGATCCAGCGCTGCAGCGAGTCGATGCGCCGCGACAACGCGATGCGGGGCAGGGCCGGCTCCAGCGTGGTCCGGGCTTCTTCCAGTGCGCCGGCCTGCAGCAGCAGCTTCACGTAGGCAAACCGGGCGTCGTCGTCGTCGGGTTTCTGCAGCACGGCCTGGTGCAAGGCCTCGCGCTGCGCCTGCGGGTCGTTGTCGGCCGGTGCGTCGGATACCGATTCGCCGGTGACTTCGGCCTCGAACACGTCGGCCGGCGGCAGGTGCTTGTCCAGGAAACTCTTGAGCTGGCCTTCGGGCACGGCGCCCATGAAACCGTCCACCGGCTTGCCGCCGGACATCAGCACGCAGGTCGGGATGCTGCGGATGCCGAAGGCCTGGCTGAGCTCCTGCTCCTGGTCGGAGTCGATCTTGACCAGCTTGAAGCGGCCCTTGTAGTCCTTCTCGAGTTTTTCCAGCAGCGGCCCGATCACCTTGCAGGGGCCGCACCAGGGGGCCCAGAAGTCGACCAGCACCGGCGTGTCCATGGAGGCTTCGATGACTTCGGCTTCGAAATTGGCGGCTGTAACGTTGATCATTGTGGTTTCACCAGGGATAGGGTGGGACAAACAGGGGGACTGACTAAAATCGGGCTGCAGGCCGCAGGCCCTGCGCCCGCATCACCGCACCAAGGGCCATTCACCCCTGCCCGCCAATCACCATGAACATTCAAATCGGCGTCGTCATGGGTTCCAGTTCCGACTGGGACACCATGCAACACGCAGTCCAGATTCTCCAACAGTTTGACATAGGCCACGAAGCGCGGGTGGTGTCGGCGCACCGGATGCCCGATGACATGTTCCGGTATGCCGAATCGGCGCGGGGGCGGGGCCTGAAGGCCATCATCGCCGGCGCCGGTGGGGCCGCCCACCTGCCGGGCATGCTGGCCGCCAAGACCTGCGTGCCGGTGCTCGGCGTGCCGGTGGCCAGCAAGCACCTGTCGGGCGTCGATTCGCTGCACAGCATCGTGCAGATGCCCAAGGGTATTCCGGTGGCCACGTTCGCGATCGGCGCTGCCGGGGCTGCCAATGCGGCCCTGTTCGCGGTGGCGCTTCTCGCGGGGGATGATCCGGAACTCCATGCCCGCCTGCAGGCCTTCCGCGACGAGCAGACGGAAGCTGCGCGTGCCATGGTCGTGCCTCCGAGCACGGCCGCGCTGATGCCGGAATCGGGCAAGACGCCATGACCCAGCAGGCGGTATTGCCGGGCACCACGGCCAACGGGCAGCAGACCACGCTCGGCGTGATGGGTGGCGGCCAGCTCGGTCGCATGTTCGTGCAGGCGGCGCAGCGCATGGGGTACTTCACCGCGGTGCTCGACCCCGATCCGGCCAGCCCCGCCGGCCTGGTCAGCCACTACCACGTGCAGGCCGACTACCTGGACGAACAGGCGCTGGCCCAGATGATGCAGCGTTGCGCGGCGATCACGACCGAATTCGAGAATGTGCCGGCGGGCGCGATGTTCACGCTCGGTGCGCACCGGCCGGTCGCGCCCTCGGCCCAGTGCCTGGCGATCGCGCAGGACCGGATCCGCGAGAAGGCGCATTTCCGCGCTTGCGCCGTGCCCACGGCGCCGTATGCGGTGATCACGACCGCCGAGCAACTGGCGGCGGTCGACGAGGCGTTGTTGCCGGGCATTCTCAAGACCGCCCAGCTCGGCTACGACGGCAAGGGCCAGGTCCGGGTCGGCAGCCGCGCCGATCTGGCGGCGGCCTGGGAGCAACTGCGCTCCGTGCCTTGCGTGCTGGAACGCCGGCTCGACCTGCACAGCGAATGTTCCGTCATCGTCGCACGCGGCTGGGACGGCGCGATGGTGACCTTCCCGGTGCAGCGCAACCTGCACGTAAACGGCATCCTGGCGATGACCGAGGTCTTCGACGACAACCTGCCAGCAAAGCTGGCCGAGCAGGCGCGTACGTCGGCCTGCGCCATCGCCCGGGAGCTGGAGTATGTCGGCGTGTTGTGCGTCGAGTTTTTCGTCGTCGCCGATGCCGCCGCGCCGGACGGCGCGGCCTTGCTGGTCAACGAGATCGCGCCGCGCCCGCACAACAGCGGGCACTACACGCTGGACGCCTGCGACCATTCGCAGTTCGACCTGCAGGTGCATGCGCTGGCCGGTTTGCCGTTGCCCGCGCCGCGCCAGCACAGCCCGGCCGTGATGTTGAACCTGCTCGGTGACCTGTGGTTCGCCCGCCCGGGCGAGCCGGCGCAGGCCGACGCGCAGCCGCGGACGCCGGACTGGGAGTCGGTGCTGGCCCTGCCCGGTGCGCACCTGCATCTGTACGGCAAGCTGCGCGCCAGTCGTGGCCGCAAGATGGGCCACCTGACACTGACCGGTGCGACGCGGCAGCAGGTCCAGGCGACCGCGCAACAGGCGGCAAAGATGCTGGGCATCGCGCTGGCATGACTGTGGGGCTGGCATGACGGTGATGGACGGGCACGCGGCCGAGGCGATCGCGGCCGCGGCGCAGGCCTTGAGGGCGGGCGAACTCGTCGGCATGCCGACGGAGACGGTGTATGGCCTGGCGGCCGACGCCGGCCACGACGCCGCGGTGGCGAAGATCTTCGCCGCCAAGGGGCGCCCCAGTGAACACCCGCTGATCGTGCACGTGGACGACACCGGCCGGGGCTGTGACGGCGCCGCGGTTTTTGCGCAGCGCATTCCGCCCGCGGCGCAGGCCTTGATGCACGGTTTCTGGCCCGGGCCACTCACCTTGATCCTGCCCCGGCGCGCCGAGGTCGGCCGCGCGGCCGCCGGTGGCCAGGACTCGATCGGGCTGCGTTGTCCCTCGCATCCGGTGGCGCAGGCCTTGCTGCATGCGTGCCGCGAACGCGGCGTGATGGGCCTGGCCGCGCCCAGTGCGAACCAGTTCGGCCGCGTCAGCCCGACCACCGCGGCGCATGTGCAAGGCGAGTTCGGACCCGAACTGCTGGTGCTCGATGGCGGAGCCTGCGATGTCGGCATCGAATCGACCATCGTCGATTGCACGCGCGGCACGCCGGTGCTGCTGCGACCGGGGGCGATCACGCTCGACCAGCTCGAGCAGGCCTGCGGACAAGCGGTGCGCCTGGCGCACGACGCGGCCGATGACGACCTGCCGGCGCCGCGGGCCTCGGGGACGCTGCTGGCCCACTACGCGCCCAAGGCCAAGGTGCGCCTGATGAGCGCCGCGGCCTTGCAGACGGCGCTCGACATGCTGGGCGGCGACGTGAAGCCGTCCGATGCGGGCCCGGTGATCGCGACCTATGCGCGCACGGTCGTGCGCAGCCGCTCCAGCGGCGTGTTGTCGCGGCGCATGCCGGACGACGCGGCCAGCACGGCCCGGCAGCTGTTTGCGGTATTGCGGGATTTCGACGACCAGGGCGTCAAGCTGATCTGGGTCGAGGAGCCGCCCGAGGGCACAGCCTGGGACGGCGTGCGCGACCGCCTGCAGCGCGCGTCCGCCGCGGGTTGATCGGCGCGCGCGGTTCCTGCGTCAGGCTGGCTTGCGCAGGCGCCGGCTGGCGGCCAGTCCGACCAGGGCGAGGCCGAGCAAGGCCAGGCTGTCGGGCTCGGGCACCTGGGTGGCCGGCTCCGGCTGCGGCCGGCGACCGGTGATCATGTCCTGCGCGTTGGGCGCTTCCATCACCATCGTGTAGCCCTGGTCCAGCGAACCACTGCCCGGCACCGCCTGCAGGAAACTGGTCAGGTAGTTGTTGGTGGTGGTCTCCAGGCTCCAGGCCGTGAAGCTGCCGGTGAGGATGTTCCAGTCGGTGTCGTAGAGGCTCTCCCAGATGCCGATCTGGATCGCCGCGCCCTGGTTGCGGTTGACCGGATGCAGCCACGCATACGGATCGTAGCTGCCGCCGGCGCTCATGACGGTGTTGACCGCACCCAGGAAGTCCAGCGTGCGCGCGATCGCGCCGCCGAAGTTGAGCTCGTAGTTGACGACCCAGCTGCTGTTGATGCTTTCGTAGACGTCATAGCAGTACATCAACAGGTCGTTCGTGTTGTCGACGAAGATGCCGGGCGTCGCGCCCACGATGCTGCTGGCGGTTCCCTGGAAGCGGCCGGCGGCGACATAGTCGGTGGTGCTGCCGCCACCCGAGGGGAACTGGATATGGACCGGGTCGGAGCCCGAGCCGTTGAAGATCGGATTGTCGAAGACGACCTGGACGGTGGCGGCCTGGGAGGCGGAGGCGACACCGGCCAGGGCCAGGGTCATGAGTGCTTTTTTCAGAATGGTCATTGCTTGTTCCAACGAGTGATGCCTGAGATAAAGCACGAACCGGGCCAGGCCTTAAGTGCTTGAATTCGTGGACTATTTCACGGATTCCTTGTTGCTGTGCAGCAAGCGGTGTCGGAAATGGCAACACGGGTGTCGGAAATCACTACACATGGTGTGCGACGCCGTGCCGCGGCCACCGTCCGACGCCGCGGTGACACATGTCCGGCCTGTACGGGTGGCGCAGCGATCCGGTCGGTGCGCGGCACCCGGGGGAGGTCACTCGTCGCGGATGGTCCAGTCGAGCAAGGCGTCGAATGCCGCCCGGCTGGCGTAGGCATTCGGATGGTTGGCGATCGCAACCAGCACGTAGCGGCGGCCGCTGTTCGCATGCACGTAGCCGGCTATGGCCACCACGTCGCGCAGGCTGCCGGTCTTGAGATGCGCACTGCCGGCGGCGCGGGAACGGTTGCGGCGCATGGTGCCGTCGACGCCGGCAATCGGCAACGAGGACATCAGTTCGGGCATCAGTGGCGATTGCCATGCCGCCTGCAGCATGCGTGCCAGCGCCTGCGCACTGACCCGCGCGCCGCGCGACAGGCCGGCGCCGTTGTCCAGCAATGGCGGCTCCAGCGTGCCGAAGCGCTCGCGCCACCAGGTGCGCGCGACGTCGCGCGAGGCCTCGAACGACGCCGCGGCTGCCGGCGCGCTGCCCGCATCCTGGCCGTTCGGGCGCCGGGCCGGCAGGCTCAGGCTCAGGAACAACTGCTGGGCCATGACGTTGTTGCTGTACTTGTTGATGTCGCGGATCACTTCGGCCAGCGTCGGCGAAACGATCTCCAGCACCGGCGACGTCACGCCGGCGGGCACGAGGCCATCGCGGACCGTGCCGGCGAGCTGGCCGCCGACCTCGCGCCACATGCCTTCGACGGCCCGTCCGGCGAAACCCGCCGGATCGGGAAAGGCGATCGGCCATACCCGTTCCTGGCAGGCCGCCGGGAAACTGCCGGCAAACCGGATCCGCGTCGGGTCCGAGAAGTCGGCGCGCAGGTTGCCGCGATAGTCGCCGCAATCGCCGCCGGACAGCGGCACCGATTGCGGGACCACCACGCCCGCCAGCGGCGGATTGACGTGGATCCGGGCCAGGTTGTTCGCGCGATCGACGACAAAGGTCATGACGACCGACTTGTAGTTGAGCAGCAACGCGTCGGGTGCGGCGTTGTAGGGTCGCAGCGGCTCGCCATCGAAACCGCCCGGATCGATGGGGGCCAGCGCAAACGCACTGCGGTCGAGCACGATGTCGCCGGCGATGCGCTCGATGCCCAGGCCGCGGATGCGACGCATCAGCAGCCACAGGCGCTCGGCCACCAGCGTCGGGTCGCCCTGGCCCTGGATGTACAGGTTGCCGGTCAGCACACCATCGCGCACCGGCGCGTCGACAAAGACCGGCGTACGCCAGCTGTAGGCCGGCCCGAGCAGGTCCAGCGCGGCATAGGTGCTGACCAGTTTCATCACCGAGGCCGGGTTCATCGCGACCTCGGCCCGGTGACTGGCACGCGCCGCCCGGTCTCCCTGCGCATCCACGACCAGGACCGACACCGCGTCGCGCGGCAGCTTGGCGCGCGCCAGCGCCGCTTCGACCTCGGCGGGCAGGCCCTGGGCCTGGGCCGCGGCGCCCAGCACGCATGTGGCGGCCAGGACCCGTAGCGCGTGTAGGGCCGGCCCGACCAGCCGGGACCCCGGACGCCATGCCCGCGGCCGAAGGGATCGAATCAGGGCGGGAAATGGCATGCTGCCAGTCTACCGTGCCGTGGCCCCGGATACGGGTCGGTTGCCCGCGTGTGGCGGTGCCGATCCGGCCCCGGCGCCATGCCCTGGCCCATGCATCCGGGATAATCCCCCGATGCGTCCGATCCCGTCCTTGTCTCCCCGCGCGATCGGCATCACCGCCGCGCTGGTGACGGTCGTGATCTGGACCTCGTTCATCGTGATCGCCCGCGCAACGGCGGATCCGTCGCGTGGTGGCGCGCTCGATCCGTTCGACCTTGGGTTTGCGCGCCTGCTTGGCGCCGGGATCGTGCTGCTGCCCGTGGGCTGGTTCATGGTCCGGCGCGACCGTGCGCGTGGCCACCATGCCTCCTCGATGTTCGGCTTCTCGCCGTTGCCGCTGCGCACCACGGCCACGGTCGGCCTGTTCGGCGGTCTGCTGTACGCGATGCTGGCCTACAGCGGCTTTGTCTTCGCCCCCGCGGGCCATGCGGCCGTGCTGATGCCCGGCAGCCTGCCGTTGTGGACGGCCATGCTGGCATTGGTCTTCCTGGGTTCGCGCATATCGCGCTCGCGCGCCATCGGTCTGGTGCTGATCGTCCTGGGCGGCCTGATGGTGGGCGGGCCGAGCCTGCTGCGCGCCTTCGACGGCGGTGAGGTCTGGAAGGGCGACCTGCTGTTCATGACGGCTGCGCTGTGCTGGTCCTGTTATGGCGTGTTGGCGCGCCATTTCATGCTCGACGCGGTGCGCGCCACCGTCGCCGTCACGGTGTTCGCGTTCTTCATCTATGTGCCGGTCTATGGCGCTCTGCTGTTGCTGCAATGGGTGCCGGGGCGTTTCCTGGAGGCGCCGCTGGGGCAGGTGCTGTTCCAGATGGCGTTCCAGGGGGGCGGCTCGGTCGTGCTGTCGGGCATTTCCTTCACCAAGATGATCCAGCACTTCGGCCCGGTGCGGTCGACCATCATGACCTCGGTGGTACCGGGCCTGGCCGCGTTGTCGGCGGTGCTGCTGCTGGGCGAGCCGATGGGATGGAATCTGGCGCTGGGCCTGGCCCTGGTGACCATGGGCATCGTATTCGGCGTGCGCATGGGCCCGGTGGCACCGGTCGCACCGGCACCTGTGCTCGTCGCAACCCCGGCGGGCCGCTCCCGGTCCTGACGCATGAAGGCACCGACCATGCAACTGCTTGCCCTGGATACCAGCACCGACCGCATGTCGGTGGCCGTGGGGCGGTCGATCGATGGCCACCAGCAGGTCTGGTCGGAAGAGGCTGAAGGCGGGGCGCAGGCGTCGAGCCGGCTGATTCCGATGATTCGCGCGCAGATGGCCCGGGCCGACCTGGCTTTTTCCGAACTCGATGCCATCGTGTTCGGTCGTGGTCCCGGTGCGTTCACCGGCCTGCGCACCGCGTGTGCCGTGGCCCAGGGGCTGGCGCTGGGCGCGCGCAGCGACGGGCCCGGTGCCCTGCGCCCCGTGCCGGTGTTGCCGCTCGACTCCTTGATGGCCGTGGCCGAACAGGCCCGCATCGCGCACGGCGGGTCGCAGCAGCCCTGGGACGTGCTCGCGATGCTGGATGCGCGCATGGACGAGGTCTATTGGGGCAGCTACCGGTGGGATGGAAACCGGTGGCAGGTGCTGGTGCCACCGGCGCTGGCGCGGCCGCCGGAGGTGCCCTTCGTGCCCGGCCAGGTGCTGGCCGGCAATGTGTTCGCGGCCTATGGCGACCGCATGCCCGCCGGCTCGGCCGGCGCGCCGCGGATTGCCGCGCTGCCGCTGGCCCGCGCCATGCTGGGGCTGGCCCCGACCCTGCTGGCCCAGGGCCAGGGCGTCGATCCGGCGCTGGCCTTGCCGCTGTATATCCGCGACAAGGTCGCCTCCACCACCGCCGAACGTGCTGCCGCCAAGGCCGTCGCCGCGGCGCAGCCCGCATCATGAGCGCCGTCCCGCGCGCCCCCGAGGCGCAGTTCGAGCCGATGGCGAGCGCACACCTGCCGCAGGTGCTGCGCATCGAGCTGGAGGCGTACGACCATCCCTGGTCGGAGACGAACTTCCGCGATGCGATCAGCGCCGGCTACCAGGCGCAGATGCTGGTGGCCGACGGCACGGTGCTGGGGTATTTCATCGCGATGAAAGGGGTCGACGAAGTCCACCTGCTCAACATCACCGTTGCGCCGGCCTACCAGGGGCAGGGCTGGGCCCGGTTGATGCTCGATGCGCTGACCTTGTGGTCGCGCGGCCAGGGCGCCCAGTGGGTGTGGCTGGAGGTGCGGGTCGGCAACCCGCGCGCGATCAAGGTCTACCAGAGCCAGGGCTTTCGCCGTGTCGGCCATCGCAAGGCGTATTACCCGGCAGCCAACGGTGCGCGCGAAGATGCCATCGTCATGAGCCTCAAGTTATGAATCCGCCGCCGCACGACTCCGCCGCCGGCAACGGCGTGCCACCCGCCGGGTTGCAGCTGGATGCACGCCAGCGCGCCATGCTGGCGGAGATGAAGATTCCGGTGTGGTGGCCGCAGGCCGCCGCGGAGCCGGAGCCGGTCGACGCCGCCGATGGCCAGGACGCGTTCGTGTCGACGCCGGTTCCGGCGCCAACGCCCTCCGTCACGCCGGCGCCCATGGCACGGCCGGCAGTCGCGGCTTCCGATTCCGCGCCGGCCCCGGCCCCGGCCCCGGCTCCGGCGGCCCACGGCGCGATCGAACGCATGGACTGGGTGCAGCTGCGCGAGACCATCCAGGCCTGCAGCGCCTGCGGCTTGTGCGCCGGCCGCAAGGCGCCGGTGTTCGTGGCCGACCCGCCGCCGTCCCAGGCCGACTGGCTGATCGTCGGCGAGCCGCCGGACGAAGACGAGGAACGTGCCGGTGCGCCCTTCGTCGGCAGCGCAGGCCAGTTGCTGGACAACATGTTGCAGGCCGTGCAGCTCCGACGGGATGGCCAGGGCCGCGCCGGTGCGCGCCTGACGCCGGTCGTCAAGTGCCGCCCGGCCGCCGTGCGCCCCCCGACGCCGCAGGAGCTGGCGCAATGTGCCACTTACCTGGAACGCGAGATCGCGCTGACCCGGCCGCGGGTCATCGTCGCGATGGGCCGGTTCGCCGCCCTGTCGCTGCTCGGCCGCGACTATCCGGAGCTGCTGAAGCTGCCGTTCGGACAGGTGCGCGGCAAGGTCTACCAGCGTGACGGCATCGCCGTCGTCGTCACCTACCATCCGTCGAGACTGCTGCGCGCACCACTGCAAAAGGCCCACGCCTGGGCCGACCTGTGCCTGGCACGTGCGCAAGCCCTTTCACCTTCAACGCCGACCCCATGAATTTCATCGACCAGCTCGCCGACGCCAGCCGTCGCAACTCCTCCATGTTGTGTGTCGGACTCGATCCCGAACCGGCGCGTTTTCCCGGTAGCTTGCGTGGCGACGCCGGCCGGATCTACGATTTCTGCGCCGCCATCGTCGACGCCACGGCCGACCTGGCCATGGCGTTCAAGCCGCAGATCGCCTATTTCGCCGCCCACCGGGCCGAGGCCCAGCTCGAGCAGCTGATGGCCCACATGCGCCGCGCCGCGCCGCATGTGCCGGTCATCCTGGACGCCAAGCGCGGCGACATCGGCTCGACCGCGGAGCAATATGCGATCGAGGCGTTCGAGCGTTACGGCGCAGACGCGGTGACGCTGTCGCCGTTCATGGGTTTCGATTCGGTCCAGCCCTACCTGAAACACCACGGCAAAGGCGCCTTCCTGCTGTGCCGTACCTCGAACCCGGGTGGCGACGACCTGCAGAACCAGCGCCTGGCCAGCGTCGACGGCCAGCCGCTGCTGTACGAACATATCGCGCGGCTGGCGCAAGGGCCGTGGAATACCAACGGCCAGCTCGGGCTGGTCGTGGGTGCGACCTATCCGGCTGAGATCGCGCGTGTGCGGGAACTGGCGCCGACGCTGCCGCTGCTGATCCCCGGTGTCGGTGCGCAAGGCGGCGATGCGGCGGCGACGGTGCGCGCGGGGTGGCGCGGGGAAGCAGGCGGCAGCACCACCGGGACCATCGTGGTGAATTCGTCGCGCGCGATCCTGTATGCATCGTCGGGCCCGGACTTTGCCGAGGCCGCGCGTACCGCCGCGCGGCAGACCCGCGACGTGTTGCAGGCCGCACGCGGCTGAACCGGCGCGAACGGCAACACCCCGAGCGCGCAGCGGCGTCGGGCCGGGGCGTTGCAGCGGCGGTCTATGATGATTCAGGCAGGGCGGCGGCAGCCGCCGCGGCAAGTACACCCGTGGAGCATTGGCAGCATGCAACAACAACCCAGCGTATTCCCGGACACCGTGCAATGGGACGGCGACGGCACCAGCAGGATCCCGTTCGGTGTCTATACCAGCGAGCAGCTGCACAAGCGCGAACTCGAACGCTTCTTCTACCGCGACCACTGGAGTTATGTCGGCATGGAGGCCGAGATCCCGAACACGGGCGACTTCAAGCGCACCGTGGTCGGCGAGCGTTCGGTCATCATGGTGCGCGACAAGGACGGCTCGGTCCAGGTCGTGGAGAACGTCTGCGCGCATCGCGGCATGCAGTTCTGTCGCGAGCGCCACGGCAACCGCCAGGAGTTCATCTGCCCCTACCACCAGTGGAGTTATACGCTGGCGGGCGATTTGCAGGGGGTGCCGTTTCGCCGCGGCGTACGCCAGGACGGCAAGGTCAACGGCGGCATGCCGGCGGATTTCAAGCTGGAGGACAACGGCCTGACCCGGCTCCGGGTCGCGTGCCGCGGCGGTGTCGTGTTCGCGTCCTTCGACCACGGCGTCGAGTCGCTCGAGGACTACCTGGGACCCGACATCCTGCGATATTTCGACCGGCTGTTCAACGGCCGCAAGCTGAAGATCCTGGGCTACAACCGCCAGCGGATTCCGGGCAACTGGAAACTGATGCAGGAGAACATCAAGGACCCGTACCACCCGGGCTTGTTGCACACCTGGTTCGTGACCTTCGGCCTGTGGCGCGCCGATAACAAGTCCGAGCTGAAGATGGACCGACACCATCGCCACGCGGCGATGGTCTCCACGCGTGGCCAGTCGGGCAAGGCCGACCAGGTCACGCAGGTGTCGAGCTTCAAGGAAAGCATGCAGCTGCACGACGACCGCTTCCTGGACATCGTGCCCGAGGCGTGGTGGGGCGGTCCGAGTGCGGTGATGACGACGTTGTTCCCGAGCGTGATCCTGCAGCAGCAGGTCAACAGCGTGTCGACGCGGCACATCCAGCCCGACGGGCATGGCGCGTTCAACTTCGAGTGGACGCATTTCGGCTTCGAGGACGACGACGATGCGATGACGCGGCGCCGGCTGCGCCAGGCCAACCTGTTCGGCCCGGCCGGTTTCGTGTCGGCCGACGACGGCGAGGTGATCGAGTTCAGCCAGCGCGGCTTCGACAGCAAGCCGGAGCACCGTGCGCTGGCCGAACTCGGCGGCAGGGACGTCGGCGACACCGACCACATGGTGACCGAGACGCTGATCCGCGGCATGTACCGCTACTGGCGCGAAGTGATGGAAAAGGACGACGAGCCCGGAGGCGAAGCATGACAGCCGCGATCGATCCGCAGACCTACACGGAGCTGAGCCAGCTGCTGGCCGAATATGCCGCCGTGGTCGACGCCGCCGACTGGGACGCCTGGTGCGAATTGTTCACCGACGACTGCGTCTACAAGCTGATCCCGCGCGAAAATTTTGACCGCGGCCTTCCGCTGGCGACGATGGACTTCGAGAGCAAGGGCATGCTCAAGGACCGGGCCTATGCGATCCGCGAGACCTTGTTCCACGACCCGTACTACCAGCGCCACGTGGTCGGCGTGCCGCGCGTTCTCGAATGCCGGCCGGACCGTATCGTCTGCGAGTCGAACTACGCGGTGTTCCGCACCAAGTTGTCGGAGCTCACGACGGTGTTCAATGTCGGGCGGTATCTGGACACGATCGTGCGCACGGATGGTGGATGGAAGTTCGCGTCACGCATCTGTGTCTATGACAGTGAAATGATTCCAAACTCGATCATCTACCCCATTTGAAAGACGGCGCGACAATCGGGCCGCCGCCTCAGGGAGAAACAACATGAGTCATCGAGTGGATATTGCCATCGTTGGCGCGGGGACCGCCGGCCTTGCCGCGCTGCGTGAGGTGCGCAAGCGCACCGAAGACTTCGTGATTGTCAACGCACCGCCCTATGGGACCACCTGCGCCCGCGTGGGTTGCATGCCTTCGAAAAGCCTGATCGCGGTGGCAAACGCATTTCATTCTCGAAAGGGTTTTGCTGCATTCGGGATCCGGGGCGAGGCTTCGTTGTCCGCCGATATCCCGGCGGTGTTGGAGCGCGTGCGGGCACTGCGAGATGAATTTGTGGCAGGTGTATTGAAGTCGACGGAGGACCTCGGCGCCCGCAACATTGCCGGGCACGCGCGACTGGAGGGGCCGAACCGGCTCAGGGTCAACGGGCAGCTGATCGAAGCACGGCAGATCGTGCTGGCGCCAGGCTCCAGTCCGGTCGTGCCCCCGCCCTGGCGCGCGTTTGGTGACAAGGTCCTGACGACCGACACGCTCTTCGAGCAAAAGACGCTGCCCGATCGCATTGCCGTGATCGGCCTTGGCGCCATTGGCGTCGAACTCGCCCAGGCACTGGCGCGACTCGGGCTGCAGGTTCACGGTTTCGACGGCAAGCAGCAGATGGCCGGTGTCACCGACCCGTTGGTCGCGCAGGCACTGCAGTTGGTGCTCGGGACCGAGTTCAGCTGCCAACTGGGCGTCGAGGTAAAGCTTGTCGATGCGGAAGGCGGCATCGAAGTCTGTTGGGGGGAGCATCGGATCGTGGTCGATCAGGTGCTTGCAGCGGTGGGACGAAAGCCCAACGTCAAAGACCTTGGCCTGGAGACCCTGGGTGTGCCGCTCGATGATGATGGCCTGCCAGAGGTCGATCGGAACACCATGCGCATTGGCGACACGCCGGTTTTCCTGGCCGGTGATGCCAACGACATGGATCAGATCCTGCACGAGGGAGCAGACGAAGGGCACATCGCCGGGATCAACGCCGCGAGCGACGAGCCTTTCCGCATTGCGCGCCGCACACCGATGCGTATCGTGTTCTGCGATCCCAACGTCGCAACGGTCGGGCAGGCGGCGAAAGACCTGAACGTGAAGGACTGCCTTGCAGCGACCGTGGATTTCGGCTCCCAAGGCCGGGCTCGGACGATGCAACGGAATCAGGGTGTGCTGCGGGTGTTTGCGGAGCGGAGCGGCGGGCGCTTGCTCGGTGCCGAGATGGCCGTACCGGCCGGCGAACATCTGGCGCATCTGCTCGCGCTTGCAATCAGCCGGGATCTCACCGTGCACGATCTGCTGCGCATGCCGTTCTACCACCCCACGCTCGAAGAAGGACTGAGGTCCGCATTGCGCCAGATCGCGCGCGAGCTGCCGCCTTGCGGCATATCGGACCTGGCGGGCTGCGGTGCGATCGGAGCCGAGGCGCTGGAATAGCCGCACAGGGTGCCGCACGCGACAAGAATCGCCGCATAGGCACAGATCGCTGTCGCGGGGCGCGTTCCGCGCCCGGCCGTCATAGTGCAGCGCCGCGCAGGGCCCCGCCGGTCTGCGACGCCCTGCACAAGACCGTTGCACCTGGATCCGGCCGCTCGTCGCAGCCCGACTCAATCGGCCGCGGGAGTCGGGCGCATCTTCCCCACCACCCGGAAACACCACCACATCCCGACCAGCCCGAACGCGATCACGCCCAGCCCGTATCCCGCCAGCGCCCCCTTGGCACCGAACCAGGATTGCCCCAGCCAGACGAACGGGATCACGCCCAGTGTCGAGCGGCCCCAATTCAGCGCGGTTGAATACAACGCGAAACCCAGGTTGTTGAACGCCGCATTGGCGACGAACAAGGCGCCATTGAACAGGAAGCTGCCGGCCACGAAGATGCAGAAGAACACGATCAGTTCGCGCGCCAGGCCGTGCGACTGGAACAGGTCGGCGATCAGGCCGCTGCCCAG
>JBFIDI010000095.1:0-14189 GCA_041581405.1 Burkholderiaceae bacterium | reverse complement strand
GTGGTGCCGCCAATGAGGTTGCCCGTACCCGAAATGATCGCGATGCCGACATCGTTGTTGCCGCGACCGGCGGTCGTGGTGACGCCGTCAGGGTCCACGCCGACGTAGTTGCCCTGGATGACATGGCCCGTGACGCCCAAGCCGACAATCGTGATGCCCTCGTCGTTGTTGTTGGTGATGACGTTGCGCAGGATCTGGGCGTTCGAGCCCGCGATGTCGATGCCATCGTCGCTGTTGCCGACGCCGCTGTTGCCATGACCCGTGGTGCCGACGCCGGCGGTGCCGATCCAGTTGTCGGCAATGATCACGTTGTTGGCGCCGGAGGCGATGTTGATACCGTCGATCTGGAAGCCGGTGATCATCAAGCCCTGGATCGTTGTGCCGCTTCCGTTCGTCCCGATGCTGAAACCGCTGAATCCGGTCGCTGCACCATCGACCCGCACCAGCGGTGTGCCGGCGTAACCGGGCTGGCTCAGGCCATTGATGACCAATGCGCCGTCGATGGTCGGCAACGCCGACGAGACATTGATGATCTGGACTCCCCCACCCGCGATGTTGAATTCGATCGTGTCCAGGCCAACGCCGTTGAGATTCGACTGATCGATCGCCCAACGCAAGGTGCCCGTGGTGCCGCTGCCGGTATTGGTGTCGGCGGTGCTGTTCACCGTGAAGGTCGCCAACACGCCCTCCCACTGCAACTGCTCGAAGCTGCTCGGCACGAACTGCGTAGCCACCTTGCCTGTGGCGTATTCGAGCGTCCAGTTGCCGCCGATGTCGGCCGAGCCGGTGCGGTCGACACTGGCGGCCACATCGGCGCCGGTCAATCGCGCCAGGTCGTGCACGAAGGCCTGGCCAGCTGCGCCCTGGGCCACGTCGCAGCCATACAGCAACAAGTCCCCGTCTTCGGCCAGCGACTGGCCCCAGCGCGCCACCGAAGCGCCGTCGATCGCCAACTGCGCCGCGTCGAGTCGGGTGGTGCCAACGGAAATCGCGCCATCACTGCCATGGGAAATCACGTGGATGGCGCCAAGCCCTTCGCGCCCGGCCAGTACGCGACCGATCTGCGCAACGCCATCTTCGTCGGCTTCGAGCATCACGATGTCGAAGACCGCGCCCGGGTCGCGCTGCCGCATCAGTTCGTCGGCCAGCTGCCGTGCATCGGGCACCCGGCTGTCGATGAAGATGATCTCCTGGCGCTGCGTGATCTGCGCCTCTTCCTTCGCGGCCGGCGCCATGACCGGCGCCACCGGTGCAGCCGCCTCGGCCGCCGGGGCCAGGTCGTAACTCTCCAGCGAACGGGATTCCACCCCCTGCGCCAGCGCGTCGGCCTGCAGCAAGGCCGCCATCACGTCGGCCGAATACAGGATGCGCGGCTCGAGCTCCTCGACCACGGGTCGCTGACGGCTGAAGAAGGCTCGCTTGCCCATCATGGACCTAGTCAGCGCGCATGCCGACGAACAACTCGTTCTCGGCACGTTCATCGAGCTGCTGCAATTGCCGGCGCTGGTGGCGCTGGCGACGTTCCTCGAGCACCTGCGGCAGTCGCACGATCAGCATCACCAGCCAGCGCGGGCGCGACATTGCGGCATCACCCAGCCTGGCCGCCAGCCAGCCGGGAACCAGCCGCCGGATCAGCGGCTTGTCCAGCGCCAGCAGGGTCTGCGCACTGCCCGGGTCGCCCTGGCGGGCGCAACGCCCGATCAGCTGGCGATCGATGCGCCGGGCGTTGTTGTGCTGGCAGCTGATCACGTGCAGGCCGCCGCACTCGGCAACCGCGGATTCGAGCTCGATGTCGGTTCCGCGGCCGGCCATGTTGGTGGCCACCGTCACGCTGCCGGCGCGCCCGGCGTTGCCGACGATCAGCGCCTCGCGCAGGTCGTGGCGCGCGTTGAGCACCTGGTGCACGATGCCGGCGCCCTCGAGCACGGCCGACAAGGCCTCCGAGTCCAGCACCGAGTCGGTGCCGATCAGCACCGCACGCCCGGCCGCACAGGCGACGCGTGCCTGCGCGGCCACCTGTTGCCAGACCAGGTCACGATCACGCAACAGCAGCGTCGGCAGCAGCACGCGCCGGCTGGCGCGTCGCAGCGGCACCTTGACCACGTCCAGCCCGTACACCGATGCCAGCTCGCCGCGCGCCTCCATCAGCGTGCCGCTCATGCCGGCCAGGCGCAGGTAACGCGCGAAGAAACGCTGGTAGGTGATCTGCGCGGCGGTGACCTGCTCGCCGGTGGGTTTGCAACCCTCCTTGAGCTCGATCAGCTGGTGCAGCCCGCGTGACCAGACCCGCCCCGGCGCGAGCCGGCCGGTGGCCTCGTCGACGATGACGACCTTGCCGTTGTGCACCAGGTAGTCGCGATCGCGCCGGTACAGGTGCAAGGCACTGAGCGCCGACGTGACGATCTCGATGCGGTGCGTGCGGTTGAGCCAGATCGCCGACAGGTCGGCACTGAGCGCATCCAGGCGCGCGATGCCGGCCGCGCGCAGCACCGCGCTGCGGGACTTGGCGTCGCAGTCGAAGTCTTCCCCTTCGCGCAGGGTCCGGGCCAGCGCCAGGGCCTGCGTGTGGTAGTCGTTCTCGCCGCTGTTGGCGGCGCTGCGCGACAGGATCAGCGGCACCCGCGCCTCGTCGATCAGGATGCTGTCGGCCTCGTCGACGATGGCCATGCACAGGCCGCGCAGCAGTGGCGCGGCGGCGGACGATGCCCCCGGCGCCAGCCCCGCCGCGGCCACCTGCAAGGCATGGGGCGCCGGCCCGCGCGTGACCCGGTCGCGCAGGTAGTCGAACACCAGCTCCTTGGCGCTGCAGTAGGTGATGTCGCACAGGTAGGCCGCCATGCGCGCCGGCGGGTCGTGCGCGGCAACCACGTAGCCGACCGACAGCCCCAGCGCCGCATACAGCGGGCGCAGCGTTTCGGCATCGCGTGACACCAGGTAGTCGTTGGCGGTGACCACGTGCACCGGAATGCCGGCCAGCGCAGCGGTCGCGGCGCATACGGCCGCCGCCAGCGTCTTGCCCTCGCCGGTGGCCATCTCGGCCAGCCGGTTGTCGAGCATCACGCGGGCCGCGGTGAGCTGGGTATCGAAAGCGCGCAGGCCCAGTTCACGCTGCGCCACCACCCGTATCAACGCAAACGCCCGTGCCGTCAGCGTGTCGGTCAGGCCCTTGTGCGCCATCTGCGCGCGCAGCACCTGCACCTGCTCACGCAGCGCCGCGTCGTCCAGGGCCTCGAGCCCGGCGTCGTGCGCACCGACCTGCTCGATGAAGGCCCGCATGCGCGCGCCGCCCAGGCGTTGCGGCAGCGCCAGCGCCCCGCGCATCTGGCCGGCCAGCGTCTGCCACTGGCCGGGCACCGGCACGCGGCGCTCGGGATAGGCGCCCAGCAACAGGCCGGGCACCGGCAATGGCTGGGTGGCGGACGGGTTGCTCATCCCGTCACCCGGCCGCACGGAAGTTCTGCAGGAACATCTGGCGCAGCCGCCGCCAGGCCTGCACCGCCAGCGGCTGCGCGCCGTGGTCGAAACGCACCCAGGCCCGGCCGCCGACTCGCCGCAACGCGTTCTCGGGCAGCAGCAGGTCGATCGACACCAGCGGCTCCACGCTGGTCAGGCCGTCGCGGTCGGCCGGGTCGGTCATGAACGGCCCGCCGCCCCGGTCGCCCAACGCGGCGCCCGGCAACTCGAACCCCGCCGCCGGCACGTCGCGCACCAGCGAGGCAGCCACCGTCGTGTGGATGGCGTCGGCCAGCCGTACCTCGACACCGCGGAAACTCTCGCGGATCAGCGCCGCATCGCGCTCGGGCAACACGGCGCGCACACCGACCTCGCCGCGGTCGAGCACATAGCCGAGGGTTGCGCCGCGCTGCACGTAGCTGCCCAGCAGGTCCTGCTGGCGCGGCATCACCAGCTGGCCCGCCGCCTGGCTGCGCACTTCGAGCTGCGCGATCCGCTGCTCGACCAGCGCCAGGTCACCTTGCACCCGCTGCAATTCCTCGCGCAGGTTGGTCGAGCGCAACATGTCGCCCGACAACGCGTCGATGCGCTGGGCCGAGAGCTGGCGCAACTCGCTGGCCAGTGCCACCCGCTGCGCCAGCAGCGCCGGGTCCGTCAAGGTCAGCAGCAACTGGCCCGGCACCACCGACTCGCCGTCGCGGGCGGCAAAGCTGGCCACGAAGCCGTCGATCTGCGGGCGGGTGCGCGCATGGTCGGGCAGCCACACCACGCCCCAGGCGGCGGTGCGAAACGGCAACGGCACGGCGAACACCAGCAGCACCAGTGCCAGCACGGTGCCGGTGACCGCGATCCGGGCGCGCCCGTTCGACACGGCGCCGGGCGCGCCCGGCAAGACCGCACGGGCGGTGCGCCACAAGGGCATCACGATCACCGCGTAGAGCACGAAGGCGGCAATCATCAGCCCGAGCACCAGCGAATGGTGGCCGACCCACAAGACGATCAGCACCGACAGGCCGAGCCGGTAGCCGATCGACAGCGGCGCATACGCCAGCAGCCACTTGCGCTCGCCCGGCGCGGTCTGCATGGCACGCACGGCAGCGCCGCCGTGGACCAGCCGGCGCATCAGGTTGATCCAGTAGCCGCGGCTGCGTGGCCCCAGGTTGGGCAGGTCGAGCGCGTCGCACAACACGTAATAACCGTCGAAATTCAGCAGCGGGTTGGCGTTGAACAGCAGCGTCGATACGCTGGCGATGAACAAGGCGACGAACGCCGCATCCCGCGCCAGGCCCGGCTGCAGGTTGAACCACAACACCATCGCGATCGCGGCGATGAGCAGTTCCACCATGATGCCGATGCCGGCCACGGCGGCGCGCTGGCTGCGGCGCCGGAAGCCGGCCGACGCGGACGCGTCCACGTACGGCGCGGGCGTCAGCACGAACAGGCCGATGCCGGCCTCGTGCACCTCGCCGCCCCAGTGCTGCACCGCCAGGCCGTGCGCGAGTTCGTGCACCGCCTTGATGAACGGAAACAGGATCCACGCCAGCAGCAGGTACTGCGGCGTGGCCATGTAGGTGTCGGCATGCCGGACCAACACGTCCCAATGGGAAACGGCGCCGGCCAGCGTCAGCACCATCACCGCCAGCCAGAACCACCATGCCCACGGATGGAACAGCGGTTCGGCAAAGTCGCGCAGCGCGCGCAACACGCGCGACGGGTCACCCAGCGGAACCCGGAACGCGAGCGGATTGACGTTGGCCCGACGCCTGCGCGAGGCACGCCGGTCGCGTCGCCGGGTCTGCGCCTGGATGTCGGCGGGCACGCCGTAGTCGACGAATCCCTGCTCGGCCAGCTGCGCCAGCACCTGGATCACCTCGTCCTGCGTCGGCGCATCGTCGCGCAGGTTGCGCAGCAGGCTGTCCCAGATCTGCTGCACCGTGTGCTGGCCGTCGCAACAGCCGACAAACTGGTAGGCGCTGTGGTTGATCCGACTCTGCCGTCCCGTGGTGCCGCCGATCAGCACATGCCAGACCTGCCCGCGGCTGTGCTGCTGGCGCACGATCACGTCCGACCCCACGCGCGGCATCAACTCCGCTACCCGATGCCACAGAGGGCTGAACAGGGACTCGCGCACGTCAACCCCGCCCGGCCGTTCCGAAGGGGTTGACAGCCCCCTCGGGGGGCAGCGAACGCAGTGAGCATGGGGGCACCATGACGCCCCGCCCGGCCGTTCCGAAGGGGTCGACAGCCCCCTCGGGGCTGAGTCCTGCGGCTCCGACTCTGCCTGCGCAGAGTCGGACAGGACGAAGAGCCGTGGCCTCTGGCCGAGGTACGACCAGCGGACGCAGTGAGCGTGGGGGCCGTGTCATTTCAGCCACCCAGGGACCAGATGGCCAGACGCGCCCAATCGACGAAGCGATGGCCCCAGATCCAGGCCGTCGAACGCTGGCCGGCCTCGATCTTGGCGACGCCCTGCAAGCCCGGGCGCAGCGCGGCGCCCTTGTCGTCGATGCGGCCTTCGACCTCGTAGAAGTTGCGCCCGTCGCGCGCGGTCGCCACCGGCGTGATGCGAACCACGTCGAAGGCCAGCGTGGACGAGGGCAACGCGGCCAGCGCCAGCGCTCCGCGGCGACCCACCGCCACGTCGCCGATCTCGCGTTCGTCGACCTCGACGATCAGGCGGTAGGCGTCGGCCGGCGCCACGGTCAGCAATACGTCGCCCCGACGCACCGGAGCTCCCAGCGACTGGCTCAGGTCGCCCTTGATGACGATGCCGTCGAACGGCGCCCGGATACGGCTGCGGCCGAGCTGCTGGTCGACCATTGCCAGTTGCGCACGCGCCGACTCGGCCTTGCCCAGGCTCACGACGTATTGCATGCGGTCGCCACCGGCCAATGCGCTGCGGTAGCCGTTTTCGTGTTGCGCCAGTTCGCTGAGCCAGCGCCGGCGTTCCTGTTCGAGCTCCTGGTCGGCCAGTTCGGCCAGCACCTGGTCGGCCTTGACCGCATCGCCCGGCGTGACCTGCGCATCACGCAGGTACCCGTCGGCCGGCGCCACCAGTACGCGCTGGACCGCGCCTTCGAGGCGCGCTGGCGCGCTGACGCGGTAGTCGACCGGCAGGAACAACAACACGCCCAGGGCCGCGACCACGGCCAGCACGGCTGTCTTGAAAACCAGATGACCCGGGCCCAGCAACCGACCGGCCAGCGCGCGCGTGGCCAACCACAGGCGGCCCGGCCACGAGCGTTGGGCTTCGCGCTTGAGTTCGAGCACCGGCGCCACCAGCCCGGCGAGATGCTCGCCCGCGGCGATCACACCGGCTCCGCTGGAGGCACTGGCATCGAACAGCAGCATCACCGCGCCGACGGCGCGCGCGGAGACAACCATCGGAATCGTCGCCACCCGGGCCACGCCGCGGCGGGTGACCTCGGCATGGGCCAGCGTCACGCGTGGCCGTGCGCCCGGTCGGTCGGGATGCACGATGCTGGCCCCTTGCTCGATCGCCTCGTCCATGGCGGCCGCGGCGATGCGGCACAACTCGGCCTGGCGCCGGAAGTCGACAGCGCCGGAAATCGCGACGATCGACGTACCGCCACGATCCGTCCAGCCGACATAGGTGCGCGCAGCACCGAAATGCCGCGCCATCTCGTTCGCAAACGCAGCGGCTGCGGCTGCGAACCCGGTCTCGGACAACACCGACGCCTGCACCTGCAAAACGGTTGCCGCGTCCATGCGCCGGGCCGTCAGTTCGGACTCGGCGGTCCTCGCTCCTGATTCGTCGCGCCGCGCACCAAGCAATACGCTGTCCGCTGCTGCATTCATTATTCACCCCTGACCCGGTCGGACCAACGACTGCCGACAAAGCTGGCTTACGGTAAACCAAGCCTTGCACAAGCACAAGTGTCACATTCAGAAGTATCGGCAAATAGGCGACAGCATTGACTATTTTTCAGTCGCAAGGCGCTGCATGTGGTTCGGAAACGACATCGACAGCGCAATTGCGCAGTAGCATCACGGTTCGTTCCATGACGACACCCGCCACCCACCCCAGGCGCCGTTTGCTTCGCCTCGACCGGGCCAGACCCACTTGCGCAGGGTTGTGCCCGCCCCCTGCCGTTGCCGGCCTGAGCTGCTCGCGGGCTCGCGCCGTCTGTCCCTGACCGCCGAACCGGCCGACCCCGATGCCCTCGCCCTCCATCGCCCCGGCTGTCGCACACACGGGTTTCCACCCCTTGCGCACGGCGGCGATCGGCCTGCTCGCCGCCGCTGCGGTGGCCCTGGGCTGGCTGGGCCTGCAGGTCGCGCCGCAACACGTCGTGATCGATGTTCGCGAACACGCGCGTCGGCACCAGGTGGAACTGGAGAACCGGCTGCGGCTGGCCGACCGGGTCCTGCGGGCGATCGCCGCCGATGTCGCCGCCAACGGCCGGGACTCCGCGCCGCTGGGCGACGCCGAGCGGCGTTATTTCGACAACGTGACCTTCATGCGACCCGGCCAGGCGCCGATCCAGATGTTGCCCACGACCGGCGAAGTGCCGGCGCTGGAGCCGGCGCTGCAGGACCAGGTCGATCTCGGCGAGACCGTGGTCGTCACGCAGGTGGTTGCAGGCAACACGCAGGCCGCACGGGTCACGCTGGTGCGCACCATCGCACCGACCGGCGCCTTGCCCGCCTTGCTGGCAGCCGACGTGTCTGCGCACTACCTGTGGGCGATCGGTCCCGCGCCGGCGCAGTCCGGTGGCCTGTGTGTCCGCGAAGCCGGCGGCCTCACCCTGCACTGCTCCACGCCGCTGGCATGGGAGGCGTCGGCCACGCTGCGCAGCGACCTGGCGACGTCGACCGGCCCGTTCGCCTGGACCGCCGGACCCCGCTCCTGGCAAGGCGCCGGCGCCACGCTGACGCTGGTATCGCCCCGTGTCCGCGACCACTGGACGGTGCTGGCCCTGGCCCCGCCCGCAGCGGCCACGGATGGGCTGGACGCATGGACGACGAGCGCCCTGGCATGGGCTGGCGTCCTGGCGCTGCTGGCGGCCGCAGGGTTCGTGTTGCTGCGCCGGCCCGGCGGCGGCGCCTCCGGCGCCCCCGTGATGCGATCGGCACCCACCGTCGCGGCGCAGCCGTCCGATCACGCGGCAACCGGACATGACGAGGCATCGCTGCAACGCCGCCTCGACCGGCAACGCTCGGCCATCCGCGCCATGGCCGAGGTGGACCGGGCCTCGTTGTCCCGCGCCGGAGTCGACCGGCTGGTCGAACTGGCCAGCGCCCATCTGCTGCTGTGCACCGGTGCCGAGGCGCTGGTCATCGCCGTGCTGGAGTCCGATGGCCTGAACCGGATGACCGTGACCCAGGTGTTTGCCGACGAGGCCGACACGCCGAGCCCGGAGCAACGGGCGATCGACGACTCGCTGCACAGCCTGATGGCGGCACCGACCGACGGTGGCTGGCTGCACAAGCTCGGCGGCATGTCGCTGACACAGCCGCTGGTGGCGCGCGGCATCGGCAGCGCCTTCGTGCTGCCGATCCACCAGGACGGCCAGCCGGCGGGTCTGATCATGCTGGGATGCCGGGACCCCGCCCTGATCGGAGCCGACGAAACCAGCAATGCACGCGCGATCTCCGGGCGCCTTGGCGCCGCGCTCACGTCGCTGGCGCGTGAACAGGCCCTGTATGCGCAAACCCATTTCGACACCACGACGTCGCTGCCGAACCGGCAATACCTGAAGGAACACCTGCCGCAGCAGATTAGCCGTGCGCGGCGCGACCGGGTGCGACTGGCGCTGCTGTTCGTCGACCTCGACGGGTTCAAGACGGTGAACCGCATCGCCGGCCACAGCCGCGGCGACCTGGTGCTGATGGAGGCCGCGCGCCGGATCCGCGCCTGCCTGCGCGAGGAGGACATCGTCACGCGTTTTGGCGGCGACGAGTTCGTCGTGGTGCTGCCCAAGGTGGCCGCAGGCATGGACGCGCGACGCGTCGGCAACAAGCTGCTGGAGGCGCTGGCCAGGCCCTACCTGGTCGACGGCGAGGAACACCAGCTAGGCTGCAGCATCGGCATCAGCATCTTCCCCGACGACGCGCAAACCGTGGATGCGATGCTGCGCAACGCCGACTCCGCGATGTTCGATGCCAAGGCCGCCGGGCGCGGACGTTATGCGTTCTTCGACGCCGCGGTCAATCGCGCCGCGATCGATCGCAGTTCGCTGGAACTCGAGTTGCATCATGCGGTCGCGCACACCGAGTTCGTCGTGTATTACCAGCCGCAGATCGACCTGCGCTCCGGACAGATCGACGGCGCCGAGGCACTGGTGCGGTGGAACCATCCGCAACGCGGCCTGGTCTCGCCCTACGAGTTCATCTCGGTGGCCGAGCAGGCCGGGCTGATCGAGAACCTCGGCGAACAGGTGATGCTGGCGGCCTGCCTGCAATACCGCGACTGGGACGCCAAGGGCATTGCGCCGCAACGCATTTCCGTCAACGTCTCCAGCCTGGAGGTCACACGCGGCGACATCGTGGAGCGCGTCGAGCGCATCCTGAGCCTGTCGGGCCTGCGGCCGATGCACCTGGAGCTCGAATTGACGGAAGGCGTGTTCCTCGAGGAGGCCAGCGGCGCACTGGAGAAGCTCCATGCATTGCGCCAACGCGGCGTGCGGATTGCCATCGACGACTTCGGCACCGGATATTCGTCGCTGGGCTACCTGCGCCGCCTGCCCATCGACGTGGTCAAGATCGACCAGTCCTTCGTGCGCGACCTCACCACCAACCGCGACAACGCGTCCATCGTGCGCGCGGTGCTGGACGTGGCGCACAGCCTGGGCAAGATGGTGGTGGCCGAGGGTGTGGAGACCGACCAGCACAGCGCCCAGCTCGTGTCCATGGGTTGCGACGTCGGCCAGGGTTTCCTGTGGAGCCGGCCGCTGCCGGCGGACCAGTTCGAGTCCTTCATGCGCCAGTGGCAGATGGTGTCGCGGCCGGTTCCGCTGGAGCTTGATTGACGGCGCCCGGCTTGCATCGCCACGCGGGCGCCCCTTATGATGAAACGATTGCAGGCGTCTCGACGTGCAGGGGAGTACGGATGAAAAGAATCAAGTGGCTCATGGGGCCGGTCAGCGGCCTTTGTCTCGCATGGATGCCGCATGTCGGCGCGGCAGCGGCATCCGAGTTCGAATGCGTGATCCAGCCACGGCAGGTGCTCGAGATCAGAAGCCCGATCGACGGCCTTCTCAAGAGTGTCGTGGTCGACCGGGGCCAGAAGGTCGTCAAGGGACAGGAGATCGCGTTTCTCGACACCACGGTCGAACAG
Organism: Burkholderiaceae bacterium; assembly: GCA_041581405.1. Classification (GTDB taxonomy): domain Bacteria; phylum Pseudomonadota; class Gammaproteobacteria; order Burkholderiales; family Burkholderiaceae_C; genus CAISIP01. The sequence goes on along the minus strand of JBFIDI010000095.1, from coordinate 3,436 downwards.
GTGGCGCTCGAGAGCGCGCGTTTCCGCGCCCGCATGGACGCGCCCGCGCGCGCCGGCGAATCCAAGGTCGAGCTGACCTCGCGCCGGCTTGCACGCGCGCAGGACCTGACACGGCGCGAATTCGTGTCGCGCCAGACCCAGGACGACGCGCAGAACGAAAAGGAGCTGGCCGAGGCCGAACTGCAGGAAGCCAAGGACAACCGCAAGCTGGCGGAAATCGAATACCGCCGCCAGCAGAAGCTGATCCAGCTCAAGACCATTCGCAGCCCGATCAACGGTGTCGTCGTCGAGCGCATCCTGAACGTGGGCGAGTTGTCCGAATCGGGCGTCGGACGCAAGCCGATCATGCGCATCGCGGAGATCGAGACGCTGTACGTGGAGACACTGCTGCCGGCCGAACTCTATCGTCAGGTCAAGGTCGGCAGCGTCGGCACGGTGACGCCGGGCCTGCCCGGTGCGCCGCCGGAGCGCGCGTCCGTGAAGACCATCGACAAGGTGCTCGACGCCGGCAGCGGAACCTTCGGCGTGCGGCTCGAATTGCCCAACAAGGACGGGCACCTGCCCGCCGGATTGCGCTGCAAGGTCAGTTTTGCCGGCATCGAACTGGCCCAGGCGCCCGCACGCGCACCGGAGCCGCTGCGCAACGTCGACCCCACGCCACGGCCGGCCACGGCGGTGCCGCCACGCAAGTAGTGCCCGCGCCGCTCACCGCGCCGCTGCGGACGGGCCGCTGCGGGCCGATGCGGCGTTCGCAAAGACGAACGCGTCGTGCACGCTCAGGAACACCCGGCCCTCGAGCCGGCGCCCCAGGTCGGTATCCCGCAGCCGGTCCATCACCGGCCCCTTGACCTCGGCCAGCAGGAACACGATGCCGCGCGCGGCCAGGCTGCGTTCGAGCTCGGTCAGCACCTCCAGCGCGGTGGCATCGATCTGGTTCACCGCGGAGCAGATCAGCAGCACCTGGCGCAGGTCCGGGTCGAGCTGCAGCTGCTCGCCGATGCGGTCCTCGACCACGACGGCATTGGCAAAGAACAGGCTTTCGTCGACACGCAATGCCAGCAGGCCCGGCACCGTCTCGACCTTGTGGCGCAACACGTTGCGGAAATGCTCGGTGCCCGGCACGCGCCCGACCACCGCCATGTGCGGGCGGCTGCTGCGCCACACCAGTGCGCCCAGCGACAAGGCCACGCCGGCCAGGATGCCGGCCTCGACCCCCAGGGCCACGACACCCAGGGCCGTGCCGACCAGCGACAAGGCGTCCGCGCGGTCATAACGCCAGGCCCGGCGCAAGGTGTCCATGTCGACCAGGCTGGTCACCGCCACGATGATGGTGGCCGCCAGCACGGCATGCGGCAGGTAGAAAAACAGCCCGGTCAACGCGGCGATCACCAGCGCCATCAAGGCCGCGGACACGACGCCGGCCAGCGGCGTGTGTGCGCCTGCCGCGAAGTTGACGACCGAACGCGCGAAACCGCCGGTGACCGGATAACCGCCCGACACGGCGCTGGCGATGTTGGCCGCGCCCAGGCCCAGCAGTTCGCGATCGGGCACGATGCGCTGCTGGCGCTGCAAGGCCAGCGACTGCGCCACCGACACGCTCTCGACGAAACCGACGAGGGCGATCAGCAGGGCCGGCAGCCACAACAGGCCCAGCGTGTCGGCGTCCGGCAACACCAGCGCCAGCTGCGGCAGGCCTTGCGGCACCGCACCCACGACCGCGATGCCGGCGGTCTGGTCGAGGCGCCCGAACGCGACGGCGGCGGTGGACACGACCACGGCCACCATCGGCGCCAGCTTGGCCAGCAGGCCGGCCATCGACGCAGACACGCCCCAGCGCTCGAGCAGCGGCGCCATCGCCCGGCGCGCCAGTAGCAGGAAGACCAGCGTCGCGACCCCGGTGACGACGGTGGGCAGGTTGGCGTATTGCCATGACCGCACCAGGCCGGTGATTTTTTCCACCACGTCGGCGCCGACGATACGCACGCCCAGGATGTATTGCAGTTGCCCGATCGCGATCAGCACGGCCGACCCCGTGATGAAGCCGCTGATGACCGGATGGCTGAGGAAATAGGCCAGGAAGCCCAGCCGCAACACACCGAAGGCCAGCAGCATCACGCCCGAGATCAGCGCCAGTTGCACCGCCAGCGCCGCGTATTCGGGGCTGCCCGCCAGCGCCAGCGGCTGCAGCGCGCTGGCCGTCATCAGCGAGGCCACGGCCACCGGCCCGACCGCCAGTGTCATGCTCGAGCCCAGCGCGGCATAGGCCACCAGCGGCAGGATGCTGGCATACAGGCCGACCTGCGGCGGCAGTCCCGCCAGCATGGCATAAGCCAGGCTTTGCGGGATCAGCATCACGGTGACGATCAGGCCGGCGGTCAGGTCGCCGGCTAGCCACCCCGCCCGGTAGTGCCGCAACCAGGCCGGTACCAGCGCCACGTCAGCGCGCGCCTTCGGTCCGCAACGCCGGATGGCCGCGTGTGGCCCAGTCGAAGGCCAGCATGCCCAGCACCATCGCCAGCACGAACACGGCCGCCTTCGGCTGCCCGCTGCCCAGCGAGACCAGTGCCGGCCCCGGACAGAAACCGGCCAGGCCCCAGCCGACACCGAACGCCAGCGAGCCCAGCACCAGCGGCCGGTCGATCTGCCCGGCACGGGGCAGGTGCATCGCGCCGCCCAGGAACGAGGTTGTCCGTTGGCGCGCCACGAGGAAGGCGAATACGGCCACGCCAATGGCGCCGCCCATCACCAGCGCCAGCGACGGGTCCCAGTTGCCGAACAGGTCCAGGAAACCGATCACCTTGCCCGGATCGGTCATGCCGGCCAGGATCAGGCCGATGCCGAACACCAGGCCCACGAGGAATTCGATGACGCGGTTCATGCCATGCTCCTGTATGCAAAAGGGGTCGGATCAGGCGAACACATGGCGCACCAGATAGACGGTGGCGAAACCGGCGCCCATGAACGACAGGGTGGCCACCAGCGAGCGGGGCGACAACTGCGACAGGCCACACACGCCATGGCCGCTGGTGCAGCCGGAGCCGTAACGGGTACCGACCCCTACGAGCAGGCCGGCGACGATCAAGGTGGCCCAGCCCGCATCGATGCGCGGCACCACCGGCTGCGCGACCAAGGCATAGACCAGGGGCGCGACCAGCAGGCCGAGCAGGAACGAAAGGCGCCAGCCGACATCACCCGGCCGCCGCGCGAGCAGCCCCCCGAGAATGCCGCTGATGCCCAGCACGCGGCCGCTGAGCAGGATGAACATCGCCGAGGCCAGCCCGAGCAAGATGCCACCGGACAACGAGGCCCAGGGAGTGAAATGTGCCCAATCGATGGTCATGCGTGTGTCTCCTTGGCCGCTTGGCAGAATTGTTCGTGCAGGGTCTGCATCACCGCCAGCGCCTGCGGGCTGTCGATGCGGTAATAGATGGCCTTG
>JBFIDI010000094.1:0-14357 GCA_041581405.1 Burkholderiaceae bacterium | reverse complement strand
GGATGCGGCGCGCAAGCTGCGTGCGCAATTGCCGGTGCTGTTCACCTCCGGCTACGCGGAGAACGCCATCGTGCACCACGGCCGGCTCGACGCCGGCGTGCAACTGCTGGGCAAGCCCTACCGCCGGGCCGAGCTGGCGCGGCGCGTGCGCGAAACCTTGCGCGGCGACGCCTGAGCCGGCTACCGGTTCAGGCCTGCCGCCGTCGCAGCAGCACCTGGTCGTTCACCCGGCGCACCAGAGCGCGCAATTCCTGCACCTTGAATGGCTTGCCGATCAGGTGATCGGCGCCAACCGGCCCTGCGGCATCCACGGGGCTGTCCCGGTAGCTGCCGCTCATCAGGATGATGCCGGTGCTCGCCAGTGTCGGCCGGGCATGCGCGCGCAAGTCCCGGCATACGTCGAGGCCGGACATGCCGGCCAAATCGATGTCGAGCAGCACGACGTCGGGCTCGAAACGATCGGCCAGCGCAAGTGCTTCGGCACCGTCGGCGGCGTGTTCGATCTGCAGGTCGGGTGCGGCCAGCACCAGCGTCAGCATGCGGCGCATGGACGCTTCGTCGTCGATCACCAGCAGCTTAATCATCGGCCGGGATGTCGCCGTCGGTATCCGGGTTGATCAGCCGGTAGCCGATGGTGCGCACGGTACGGATCGGATTGCCGGTGACGCCCGCGTCGGTCAGCTTCTTGCGGATGTTGGAGACATGCACGTCGAGCGAACGCAGCGAGATCTCCCAGGCCTGTCCCACGGTGGCGCGGGTCAGGGCTTCGCGCGACACCGGCTTGCCGTCGGCGTGCAGCAGCAGCGTGAGCAGCCGGGTTTCGCGTTCGGTCAGGCTGGTGCTGGTGTCGGCTCCGACGATGCGCTGCGCGTGGACGTCGATCGTCACCGGACCGAAGCGCAGGCCCTGCAGCGTGCTGCGCCGCTCGCGCGGGCCGCTGCCCTGGCCGGCGCGACGCAGGATGCTGCGGACCCGGGCTCCGAGCACATCCAGGTCGATCGGCTTGGTGATGTAGTCGTCGGCGCCCGCGTCCAGGCCGCGCGTGATCGCGAATGTCTCGGCGCGGCCCGACACGATCAGCACCGGCACACGGGACACGGCACGCAGGCGCTGCAGGACCTCGATGCCGTCTTCGCCGGGCAGGCCCAGGTCGAGCAGCAGCAGGTCCAAGGCGCAGGAAGCGGCCGCATCGAGTGTCTGCGTGCCGCTGCGGAATTCGTCGACAACGAAACGCTGGGACTCGAGGTACCGGCGCATGAGCTTGCGCAGCTGGAGGTCATCTTCCAGGATGCCGATTCGCTCGGCGCCAACATCAACATTCATAGGATTTCGTGTACCTGCCGCTGTGATTCGTGTCGTCCAGGGGGCCGAATGGGGCCCGGACAGGAGCAAGACATGACGGAAGTCAATTATCGGTGAACAGCCGATGGCCGCACCCGGTGCGGGGCGAATGCACAATACGCCTCAGAGCCATGCATCCGCGAGGCATGCCCGTGACCCCAACGCCCACCGAACCATCTGCCGCGCCATCCCTGGAACTGCTTGCGCTCGCGCGGCGCGGTGCGGCGCACGAGGTGAACAACCTGCTGGCGGTGATCCAAGGCAACGCCCAGTTGCTGCCCCTGCTCCCGGCCGACCAGGCGCGTGACGTGTTAGGCGAAATCGACCTGGCATGCGAGCGCCTCGTCCTGGTATGCGACGGCTGGTTGCTGGCCGATCCGGGGCCGCCGCCGGGCGGGCAACGCTGCGGGGTGGCCGACGTACTGCGGCAGGTCGTGTCCGTGGTGCGCATGTCAGAGATGGCCAACATCGACATCGTCTGCGACGCATCGGCAGACCTCGGCGACTGCGGTATCGGCGCCCGGACCTTGCGCGCCCTGGCGTATTGCGCGCTGGCCACCCTGCTGCGCAGTGCTGCGCACCCGGTCGTTGCCGTGCGCCTGGTCGCACGCGGTGGGGCTTGCACGGTGGAGCTCCAAGCGGCGTGCACTGCCGATCGCACGCCGACGGTGTTCGCGCCCGACACCCTCGTCACCGGCGCCGCACTCCATACCCGTTCGGTATCGAGTGGCTTGTGGGAAGTGGGCCAGTGCCTGCAACGGCACGGTGGCGGCATGCGTCACGCCTTTGCCGACGGCGTGTTCCATCTGCACCTGGACCTGCCTGCGCCAACGACGTGATGCGCCGGGCCTGCCGTCGGTGCGTGCGAGGCGTACTGCCGCAGTGTCACCACCGCATTGCACGCGCATCGGCACCGCGGCACTGAACATTTCTTAAGACATCCTCGGCCGGACAGCGCATACGATGCGTGCACATCTTGGCAGGGACCGGTCCGGCCGTGTCAGGTGAACGAAAACCCATACATTGAATCGACGCGAGATGCCAATACTGCTCGACAACAACACCGGGACAGCGCACACGGCGGGACCCTGGCCGGGCCGTGACGTTGCCGTGTCGCAGACCCGTTGTCGCCACGAGGTCCTGGCCGCACAAAGGCCTGTGCGGCTCGACGCCGGAGCGTTGCGTGCCGGTGTGGCCTGCGACCAGGTGACGGTGCCGGCACCGCTGGCGCTGCAACAGCCGGCTGTCGCAGGCGTGGGTGTGGCTGCGACCTGGGTCGAAGCCTGGTTGCCGCAGGCCGCCTACGCCCAGGTGCAGCCGGGCCAGGCCGCGCGCATCATGCTCTCCGGCGCCGGTTTCGCCCCCTACGAAGCCATCGACGGCACGGTCACCGCCGTGCAGGCCGGCAACAGCCCGGGGGTGATCGGCAGCACGCGTTTTTGCCGCGTGCGAATTCGCCCGTCGAGCGGGTATTTCGTCGGTGGCAGAACCTACCATCCGCTGCTGCCGGGTGTGTCGATCCAGGTGGCGCTGCGTACGGCGGAGGCCGTGCTGACGGCGCTGCTGGCCGCCGTGCGGTCACGGCCGGCATGATGCCTGCCCGGGGGCCCGACACCACGCCCCGTTGCCTGCGTGGCGGCGGCGAAATGGGCGAGTTGATGCGCGAGCACGACTGGTCGGCGACGCCACTCGGGCCGGTCGAGGGCTGGCCCGCGGCGCTGTGTTTCAGCGTGCGGCTGATGCTCGACTCTCGCCACCCGATGCTGGTGTTCTGGGGGCCTTCCCTGGTTTGCCTGTACAACGATGCGCACCGTGCCGCGATGGGGCCGCAGGAGCATCCGTCCAGCCTGGGGCAGCCGGCACCGCTGGCCTGTGCCTCGGTATGGCCGGTGATCGGTCCGGATGTGGCCCACGTATTGCGCGGCGACGGTGCGTTGTGGTTCGAGCAGCGCGTGATCCCGTCGACCCGGCCGGATGCAGCCGACGGCCTGTGGTGGAGTTCGAGTTATACCCCCATCGACGACCCGGCGTCGAAGGGCGGCGTCGGTGGCGTTCTGGTCGTATGCCAGGAGGTCACCCAACATCGGCGCATGCGCGAGTCGATCGCGCGCGAGCGGACCCAGTTGTTCGATGTATTGCGCCAGGCGCCGGGCTTCATCGCCGCATTGCGCGGGCCGGAACATGTGTTCGAGGTCGCCAACGACGCTTTCCTGCGCCTGGTGGGCGAGCAGCGCCCGGTGCTTGGTCGCCCGGCGCGCGAAGCCTTGCCCGAACTGGCGGGGCAGCAGGTGTTCGACCGGCTCGATACGGTGCTGGCGACCGGCGAACCGTATGCGGAGCGCGGGGCATCGTTGTGGTTGCGGCGCGGCGCTCAGCAGCCCGCGCGGCGCCATGTCGATTGGGTGCTGCAGCCGACGCGCGCAGCGTCCGGCTCGGTGTCCGGCGTCATCATCGAAGGCACGGACGTGACCGAGTTGCACGAGTCCGCGCGGAATCTGCGCGCCGAACGCGAGGCCACGGAGGCGATCTTCACACATTCGCGCGACATCATCTGCACCATGGAGCACGATGGCCGGCTCGGTCGCATCAGCGCCAGCGTGCGCAGCGTGCTGGGTTACTCGCCGGAGGAACTGCTCGGGCGTGTGTATCTGGAACTGGTGCATCCGGAGGACGTTGCGCGCACCCGGGCGATGGCCCAGGCCCTGCTCAAGGGGCATAAGACCACGGCGTTCGAGAACCGCTTCCTGCGCAAGGACGGCTCGATCGTGCACCTGGCTTGGTCGCTGGTGTGGGTGGAGGAACAAGGCCGTGCCTATGCGATCGGACGCGATCTGTCGGACCGGGTTCGCCATGAGGCGGCGGTGCGCGAGGCACAGAAGCGCGAGGCCGTGGGCCGCCTGGCTGGTGGACTGGCGCATGACTTCAACAACCTGCTGACCATCGTCGTTGGAAATGCCGACGCCTTGTCCGAGGAACTCGCGCATCGGCCTGACCTGCGAATGCTGGCCGACATGACGCGCGATGCGGCTGAACGTGGGGCCGAGTTGACGCGCCGGCTGCTCGCGTTGTCACGCCAGCAGGTGCTCGAGCCACGCGCGGTGGATATCAACGCGTTGGTGCACGGCATGGTCGAGTTGCTCAGGCGCAGCCTGGGGGAAGCGGTCGAGATGCAGGTGCACACCGCAGCCGACCTCTGGCATGCCTTCATCGACCCCTCGCAACTCGAGAGCGCGATCCTGAACCTGTGCGTCAACGCGCGCGACGCGATGCCGCAGGGCGGGCACCTGGTGATCGAGACACGCAAGGTCTGCGTCGAGGCCTTGTTCCTGGACTCGGGTTATGTGCGTACCGCCGACGATCTGCCGCCAGGCGAATACGTGCGCATCTCGGTACGGGATACCGGATGCGGCATGTCGCCGGAGGTCATGGAGCGTGCGTTCGACCCGTTCTTCTCGACCAAGGCGTCGGACAAGGGCACCGGGCTGGGCTTGTCCATGGTGCACGGCTTCGCGCGGCAGTCGGGCGGTACCGCGACCGTGCGCAGCGCGCTCGGCGCCGGCACGACGGTGAGCATCTACCTGCCCCGGTCGGCCCAGGCTGTCGACGATGTCGCATGCGAACCGGAGGCACGTTCGGGGCCGCACGTGCTGGCGCGCATCCTGCTGGTCGAAGACGACGCAATGGTGCGCGACTATGCGAGCCGCGTGTTGCGCGACCTGGGATACCCCTTGCTGGTCGCCTGCAACGCGGCCGAAGCCCTTGTGCATCTGCGCTCCGACGCGGCGATCGACCTGTTGTTCACCGATGTGGTCATGCCCGGCGGCATGGGTGGCCCGGAACTGGTGGCGCAGGCCATCGTCCTTCGCCCGGATCTGGCCGTGTTGTACACCTCGGGTTATACCGACAACCAGTTTCTGGGCCGGGGCGGCGAGCACGCCTTGCTGCTGCGCAAGCCGTATCGGCGCCAGGCGTTGGCGCAGATGGTGCAGCAGGCGCTGGCAGGCGCTTGTTGCGTGGAGATCTGCGATGGTTGAGTTGGCGCTGCCGCGCGGTGCCCACCGGGCGCCGGCACCAGGCTGGCGCGGTGCCGGCGTGCGCCAATGCCTGGCGCTGCTGCTGTGTGCCAGCGTGATCGCACTCGCGTTGCTGGCGCTCGCGGGCTGGCTGCTGCAGTGTGTCGCGCTGGTGCGGTTGCGTACCGGTGTGGCGCCGATCCAGTTCAACACCGCGCTGGCGCTGATGTTGCTGGGCGTGGCAATTGCGCTCGCCGGCTCGGCGCGGCGCTGGCCGACCCGTGCGGCCGCGGCGATGGGCGCCGTGCTGGCCGTGACGACTCTGCTTCAGTATGTGGGTCATCTGGACCTGGGCATCGACGAACTGTTCCTGCACCACTATCTGAACGACCGCACGCCGTATCCGGGCCGCATGGCGCCGGCCAGCGCCTTCGCCATCCTGCTTGGTGCGGCCGGTGCCTGGAGCCTTGCGATGCCGCTGCGCTCGAGCTGGGCGCGCGCCATGACCCAGTCCTGCGCCGGTGCCATGGCCATCGTCGTGCTCATCGGACTGTGGCAGTCCAGCCAGTTCCGGGGGCAGGTCTGGCACCCGGGTGTGACCGAGATCGCGCCGCAGACGGTACTCCTGGCCCTGGCCCTGGCATGGGCCCTGGCGCTGCGAGCGGCGGCGCTGCACAGACCCGCAGCGACCACGAAGCTGGAACGGCTGGGTGCCTGGTCCATTACATCGATGCTGGTCCTGTCCTTCCTGATGTGGCAGGCGCTCGAGCGCAAGAACTGGTACCAGCAGTCCGGCGACATCGCCACGGCGGCCACGCGCATGGCTCTGCAGCTCGAGTCCGGCCTGGAGCATCGCGGACATGCGCTGATGCGGTTGGCGCAGGACTGGGACGTCTACGGCGCGCCCGGCGAGGAACAATGGACGCGAGCGGCCAGTCACCTCCTGCGCGACTACCCGTCGTTCAAGGCCATTGCGTTCGTCGATCCGCATTACGTGGTGCGGTGGCGGGTATCGGACGACGGTCGCAATCTGGTGGGAAGTCGCTACGACGCCGACCAGCGTCGACGTGACGCCTACCAGTGGGCGCTGCGGTCGCGCGCGGTCCAGCTGGTGACCCAGCTCGAGCTGCGTTCGGGTGGGCGCGGCCTGGTCTATTTCGCGCCGGTTTTCGAACGCGGTGCGCACCGGGCATTCATCCTGGCCAGCATCCAGCGCGACCAGTTGCAGCACATGGTCGACCAACGGCTGTCGGAGAACTTCAGTTTCGTCGTGCGTGACGGCGATGGCGCGGTGGTGCGTGCGTCGGACGGGCCGCGCCAGCCCGGTTCGGCCGTGCACCGGGTGTCGTTCGATGTGCTGGGCAAGCCCTGGTCGCTCGAGGCCTGGTCGCGCCCGGATCATGCCGAACGCAGCCGCACCGCCTTGCCGCTGGTTGCGTTGCTGGTCGGTTTCAGCGCTGCCGCGTTCATGGCTGTTGCCTTTGGATTTGCGCGTCGCACGGCGCAGGACCGCCAGGATGCGCAGCGCCTGGGCGAACGGCTCACCGAGACGTTGGAGAGCATCGGTGACGCCTTCCTGCTGATTGACCAGCGCCGGCGGCTGCAGTTCGCCAACGGGCAGGCGGAACGGTTGCTGGACATGGCCCGCGAGGATCTGCTCGGCTGCGACGTGCTCGACGCCTTGCCGCAGACGGTCGGCAGCGTGTTCCAGCATCGTCTGACAGCCTCTTTCCTGAGCCAGACCTCGGTGCAGTTCATCGAATTCTGTGCTCCGCTGGACAAGTGGCTGGACGTGCGGGCATACCCTTCGCACGACAGCCTGTCGGTCTACTTCCGCGACGTCAGCCAGGAGCGACGCATCCAGGAGCAGTTGCGCCAGTCGCAGCAGCTCGAGTCGATCGGCCAGCTCTCGGGCGGCGTGGCGCACGACTTCAACAACCTGCTGACGGTGATCCTGGGCAATGCCGAGGTGCTGTCCGACGAACTGGCGCGGGACGTGCAGCTGCAGCCGCTGGCGCAGATGATCGTCGAGGGTGCGCAGCGTGGCGCTGAGCTGACGCAGCGCATGTTGGCCTTTGCGCGCCGCCAGCCACTGGCGCCCCGCGTGGTCGACGTCGACCGGCTGATTGCCGGTTTCGACGGCATGGCGCGGCGCATGCTGGGCGAGGACATTGATGTCGCGATCGTGCAGGGCCACGGATCCTGTCTGGCCATCGTCGATCCGACCCAGCTCGAGAGTGCGCTGCTCAACCTGTGCGTGAATGCGCGTGACGCCATGCCCACCGGCGGCAAGCTGACGCTGGAGACCAGCTGCGTCGAGATCGATGCCATCGATGCGCAACGACAGGTCGAGTTGCGCATCGGCCATTACGTACTGGTTGCCGTGACCGACACCGGTTGCGGCATACCCGCGGAAAACCTGGCGCGGGTCTTCGAGCCGTTCTTCACGACCAAGGAAAAAGGTCGCGGCACAGGGCTTGGACTGGCGATGGTCTACGGCCTGGTCAAGCAGTCCGGCGGCCATGCGGCCATCTATTCCGAACCCGGACAGGGTACGACCGTGCGTTTGTATCTGCCGTGCGCGCAACCGGGGGCACAGGAGGATGCACCGGCGGCGCCCGGTGCGCCGGAGTCGCTGCCGGCGCGGCAATGCGGCACCGTGCTGGTGGTCGAGGATGAGGCCCAGGTGAGGCAGTTTGCCCGAGACCAACTGGTGTCCCTGGGTTATCGCGTGCTCGAGGCCGGTGACGGCGCACAAGCGCTCGAGATCGTGCTGCGCAACGACGACATCGACCTGTTGTTCACCGATGTCGTGATGCCGGGCGCGCTGAACGGCCGCCAACTGGCGGATGCCGCCCGCGAACACCGGCCTGGGCTGCGCGTGTTGTTCACCTCAGGCTACACCGCAAACGCCATCGTGCACCAGGGGCGACTCGATTCCGATGTGATGTTCCTGCCCAAACCCTACGGGCGGGCGATGCTGGTGCTACGTGTACGCGAGGCGCTGGAGACCGGGAAGTGATGCCCGTGAATCGTCTGACGAGGGAGGGCTTGCCCGGGCGGAAGTGCGCTCATGGGTGGCCATGGCGCCGGTATTGCAATGCCGGGACTTGAAACGTCTGACAAGGAGAAAGTGAGAATGCACCGTAAAGATAGACTGCTGATACTTGACGACGACCCCTGTGTGGCGCAGACCATCGCCGTGGTCGCGCGGCGCGAGGGATTCGAGGTGCGCTCCTGCGACACGACGGACGAGTTCTTCGGCCTGGTCGCCCACTGGGCGCCGACCCATCTGGCACTGGACCTGGTCATGCCCGGCATGGACGGCGTGGAGGTGCTGCGGCTGCTGGCCGAGCAGACCTGCACCGCGCGCATCCTGCTGACCAGTGGCATGGGCGCCAAGGTGCTCGAGAGTGCCCAGCGCTCGGGTGACGAGCGCGGCCTGCACATCTCCGGCATCCTGCCCAAGCCGTTCCGGGGCCAGGACCTGCGTGCCCTGCTCAACGACGCGCGCCCGCAGCAGATCCGCTGCTTGCAGGCGCAAGTGGCGGTGGCAGATCTGTCGATCACCGAACAGGACCTGGCACAAGCGTTCGCGCGACACGAATTCTTCCTGCAGTACCAGCCCAAGGTGGCGCTGGACGCCGGCCGGCCGGTCGGGGTCGAGGCGCTGGTGCGCTGGCGTCATCCGGACGGGGCCATCGTGGGGCCGGACCGCTTCGTTCCACTGCTCGAGCAGACCGGGCAGATCCAGGCGCTGACCGACTACGTGCTGGACGAAGGGTTGCAATGGTTCGTCCATCTGCCGCCGGTCGTGACGCAGTCTCTCAAGTTGTCGATCAACCTGTCGGCACGCAACCTGGTCGATCTCAAGCTTGCCGACCGCCTGCGCAACCAATGCGTGTCACTGGGGGTGGCCCCGAGTTCGGTGATCCTGGAACTGACCGAGAGCAGCGCGATGGCCGACCCGGCCGACGCGCTGGACATCCTCACCCGCTTGCGCATCAAGGGTTTCGCGCTGGGTATCGACGATTTCGGCACGGGTTTCTCGTCGATGGTGCAACTCGCGCGGCTGCCGTTCTCGGAACTCAAGATCGACAAGAGTTTCGTGTTGTCGATGCTGCAGTCACGCGAGTCGCGCAAGATCGTCGCCTCCACGATACAGCTGGGATGCAGCCTGGGCATGACCGTGGTTGCCGAAGGCATCGAGAACACCGCGACATCGGACATGTTGCGCGAGCTCGGTTGCACGTTGGGGCAGGGTTTCCACTTCGGGCGACCGATGGATGGCTCTGCAGCGGCGCGATGGCTTGGCGAGAAGGTGGTGTGCCAATGAACGTTCACGTCCTGTCACACGATCGTACCTGGAGGGATCGGCCATGAACGCGCGCCGGTTCCGCCATGCGTCCATCCTGGTGGTCACCGACAACGTCGGTGACGCGGTGCTCGTCAAGCGACTGCTGGGTGACGCCTTCGACAACGTGCGCACCGCCTGTCCGGATCCGGACCCGGTGGCCAGCTTCGATGAGGCGATGCCCGATATCGTGGTGCTGGCATTCGATCACCTGGACAAGGCGCAGGCCTTCTGCCAGACGCTGCGCAACAAGAGCCAGAGTGCCCATGCCCACCCGCATCGCACCATCACGCTGTGTACCAAGGATGCGTTGCGCCAGGCCTTCACCGCCTGTCACGCGGGTACGTTCGACGACTATGTGCTGTTCTGGCCGATGGCACAGGATGGATTGCGACTACACATGTCGATCCACATTGCACTGCGCGAACTCGCGGCGCAGGCGCAGGCGGGGCCTGCGCCGCAGGAACTGGCCCAGCAGGTGACACGACTGGCCGCGATGCACAGGACGGTGGAGAGTCGCATCGCGCAGGGCAGCAGGGAAATCGAGCGCACGGGCGAGATGATGTCGCAGGCCGGCGACCGTATCGACGCGGCCTTCGATGCCTTGTCGGCGCGCATGATCGGGGGGGAGTGGTCGGAACTGCTCGAGTCCAACGATCCGCAGCGGCTCGCTGGCGCGTTCACGCGTCTCAAGGAAGAGACGGTGCAGCCGCCGTTGCGCCAGATTCGACAGGCGATCGAACCCTTGTCGGAGTGGGCGAGCGCCTTTCGCGACGATGTCCAGCCTCTGGTGCACTCGGTGCGCACCTTGTCGACCATGGCGCGCATGGCCAAGCCCCTGGTGCTGATCGTCGATGACAACGAAGCCCTGCGCCTGACCATCGGTCGCATGCTGGAATCCAATGACTACTGCGTGGACCATGCCGAAAGTGGCGTGTACGCAATCAACGCAGTGCGTCGTCGCCGGCCCGACGTGATACTGATGGACATGTCGATGCCGCAGATGGATGGCTTGCAGGCCACGATGCGGATCAAGTCGTTTCCGCAGTATGCGGACGTGCCCATCATCATGGTGACCGGCCGCAGCGATGGGAGCGCGGTGCGCGACAGCCTGCGTGCGGGTGTGTCCGACTTCATCGTCAAGCCGGTCCACAGCGGGGCGCTGCTCCGCAAACTGGCCAAGGTGCTGCAGCAACCCGCCGGCGGCGGCCCGTACGACAAGGCGCTGCCCATGCCAATCGATGCCGACGGCGAGTGCTTCGTGCCATAGTTGGCCGCCGCAGCGGATCTCACCTATGACGGATAGTCCCGTTCGAGCTTGGCCAGCAGCCGGCGCGCGACGCGGAAACTTTCCTTGAGCATGTGCCGGTCGATGTGGTTGAGCGACTCCAGCTCGACCTGGTTGGCGGTCTCCAGCGGGGTGTCGCCCATCTGCACCTGCAGGCGCAGCATCTGCAGGTATTCGAACGCGGCGATCCAGGCTTCGCTGTCCGGCGCCGACATGCGCAGGCGCGGGCCGATGGCCTCGAAACGTTCGCGGGTGCCGATCGCCGCCACGCCCAGCGCCAGCGCATAGAGCCGGGCCACGTCGACGAAAACCGCCGTGCCATGGTGCTTGAGATCGACCATGTCGCGGCCGTCGACCGACTGCGTGTCGATGGCGCCGCGCCAGTTCAGCGGCACCCGGTGCCGGCGCGCGTTGTCGGCCATCTGCTTGGCAAAACGCGGCAGGCCGGCGGCCCGGCGCGTGATGCCGTCGCGCAGCTGCTCGGCCAGGTCGGAGCGGCCCACCAGCGGGCGCAGGTCGAAGTAGATGTTGGCGTTGAGCAGGTCCTGCGGCGAGCCGAATTCCATCCAGTCGTCGAAGCGGCGCGCCCACTCCTGCGGCGTCAGGCAGCATTGCGGGTTGCTGGCCATGATGTTGCCCTTGCACAGCGGATATCCGCAGCGGTCCAGCGCCTCGTTGACGCTGCGCCCGAACGCCAGCCAGCGGGGCCGGTCCACGTCGGGTTGTTCGCTCAGGAACACCAGTCCGTTGTCCTGGTCGGTGGAGATCGTCTGCTCAGAACGTCCCTCGGAGCCGAACGCCAGCCAGCAGGCCTGCCGCATGTCGACACCATGGGCGCGGGCCTGCATCTCGACCAGCCGCTCGGTGAGCAGGTCGTTGAGGTGGCTGATCAGCTGCGTGAGCTGCCGTGCGGCCACGCCCTGGCCGATCAGGTGGCGCGCGAAGCCGCGGATCTTCTGCGCCGACTGCACCAGCGCCGCCTCGTCGCGCGCTCCCCGGATGGCCGAGCTGACATGGCGGATCGACATGCGCTGCATCGCGAACAGGTCGCGTTCGGACACCACGCCCACGACCTTGCCGTCCTGCGTGACCGGCACGTGGCGGATGCCGTGGCGCGACATCAGCAAGGCGGCGTCCTGGGCCGTGTTCTGCGCCGTCAGCGTGTGGATGGGCGCCGTCATCACCGTGCCGATCGGCGACTCCAGCGGCGTGCGTGCCAGCACGACCCGATCGAGGATGTCGTGGCGGGTCAGGATGCCCAGCGCGGCGCCGGCCGGATCGACCACCAGCATGGAGCCGATCTTGTCGTCGTGCATGGTCTGCAGCGCCTGCGCCAGCGGCGTCTTGGGCAACACGCCGACCGGCGGCTTGAGCGCCAGCTGGCCGAGCGGGGTTTCCAGCGACTGTTCGGCCAGTGCCTGGGTCGCGTAGCTGGCCTGCATCGCCTTGCGCGAGAGCGCGAGCTGCTGGTGTACCCGGTCGCGCATGAACGCGGCAAAGGCCGGGCTTGCGGCCACCAGCGCCTGCACCTCGGCGACCGGCAGGTGCAGGCACACGACGTCGTCATGCGCCGCATAGGTGGAGCTGACCGCACGGGACTCCATCACGGCACCCACCGGAAACAGGTCGCCCGGTTCGAACGAGAAACGCGTGCCGCCGTCCTTGTCGGCGCCCTGGCCGGTCACGTGGCCTTCGAGCAGCACCAGCAGATGCGACACCACGCCATGCGCCGGCGACAGGATGACGTCGCCGGCCGGGTGCCGGCGCGCATCGGCCTTGTCGACGAACCGATCGAGATGCTCCGGCCGCATCTGCTGGAACGGCACGTAGGCACTCAGGCGCGCGCGGATGCCGGCGGGCAGGCCCGCCGCGGTCGGGGTGTGGGTGGGGGACGGATCGGCAGTGGCCATGACGGGTGTTCCTGCAAGCGATGCGGCGTCGCCCGGTGCGGCCCCGCGCTCCCATTCTGGCAGAGGTCGCGTGCCGGCCCGCCGCGCGCCGGGATCGTCAGCCGGCCGGCGCCGTCGCCGCGGCGGCCGGCGGCGACAACTCCAGCAGCAGCGTGCCGGCCTGCACCTGCGCGCCGGGCGCGACACAGACGCCGGTCACGGTCGCGTCCATCGGCGCCAGCGACGGATGCTCCATCTTCATCGCCTCGAGCACCAGCAACGGCTGTCCCTGGCGCACCCGGTCGCCGGCGGCGACATGCAGCGCGACGATGCGCCCGGCCATCGGGGCGCGGATCGCGCCGTCGTGCGTGCTGTCCGCGCGGCGCGCCGCCTGCAGGCTATCGTCCGACAGCCGGCATTGCCGTGCGTCCTGGCTGACCCGCAGCGTCGTGTCGTCCCAGGCCCAGGCGATCCGGTCGACGCCGTGCTCCGAGGACAGCTGCAGGCCCGCGTGGTCGCAGGCCAGGATGGCCATGTCGGTGCTGCCGTGCGCGTCGTCGATGTGGTAGCGGTTGCCGCCGAGCGAGCGCACGCCCAGCTGCTGCGAGGCATCGTCGATGCGCAGCCGCATCGGCACCGGCCACTCCAGCGGCAGTCGCACCTGCGTCGGGTCGTGGCCGTCGCGCAGCGCGCGGCCGGCATACAGCGCCAGCGCCGCGACGTCGGCGGGCAGCGGCGCCATCGCGTCCAGCAAGCCGCGGGCCTGGGCCTGCACGAAGCCGGTCGTGGCCTGGCCGGCCGCGAACACCGGGTGGCGCAGGCAGGCCATCAGGTAGGCCTGGTTGGTCGGCACGCCCAGCACCACCGCCTCGCCCAGCGCCGATTGCAGCGCCTGGATCGCGGCGTCGCGGTCCGGCCCGTGTGCGATGAACTTGGCGACCATGGAGTCGTAGTCGGGCGGAATGTCGCGGCCCGGCTCCAGCGCGTGGTCCACACGCACCGACGCGCCTGGTTGCCAGGCCAGCATGCGGCCGCTGTGCGGCAGGAAGTCGTGCGCCGGGTCCTCGGCGCACAGGCGCACCTCGATCGCGTGGCCGCCGGACTCGAAGCGCTGCAGGATTGCATCCTGCGCGGTCTGCGGCAGCGGCTCGCCCCGGGCCACGCGCAGCTGCCATTCGACCAGGTCGTAGCCGGTCAGCGCCTCGGTCACCGGGTGCTCGACCTGCAGCCGGGTGTTCATCTCCATGAAGTAGAAGCGGCCTTGCGCATCGAGCAGGCATTCGACGGTGCCGGCGCCGCGGTAGTCGATGGCGCGTGCGGCCGCCACCGCCATCGCGCCCATCTGGCGCCGCAGCCGTGCACCGCTGGCACCCATCAGCGCCGGCGAAGGCGCCTCCTCGATCAGCTTCTGGTGGCGGCGCTGTACCGAGCAGTCGCGTTCGCCCAGGTGCACGACATGGCCGTGCGTGTCG